>JAQGMX010000281.1 GCA_028292145.1 Variovorax sp. | reverse complement strand
AATCTCCGCTGGGTCTTTTCGATCCGGCCGAGGACGGCGAGATCCTCGAGAAAGAATACGGCATTCCGCGCCGCTATCTGCAGCGCATCCTTTCACCCTGGGCCGTGAAGCGGCTCGAGGAATACGGTGGCGACATCCGCAAATTCCAGGTTGTCAAACGCTACCCGTCGGTATTGCGGCAGATCGGCGTCGCCAAGACGGAACCGGGCGACGAGAACAACCAGGACATTTCCTCGCTGGTCGGCAAGATCGACATCCGCAAGCTCGAAACCTATGCGCAGGATGACCCTGACGCCTACTCGTATTCGGGCGGTCTTTGCCTCGCGAACCAGGGTCTGCTGGAGTTCGTGGAAATGTTCAAGGCGCCGATCAAGGTGCTGCATCCGCTGCTCACGGCAACGCAGGAAGGCAACTTCAAGGGCACCGAAGGTTTCGGTGCGATTCCGTTCGACGGCATCGTGCTGGCACACAGCAACGAGAGCGAGTGGAAGGCGTTTCGCAACAACAAGAACAACGAGGCCTTCCTCGACCGCATTTACATCGTCAAGGTGCCATACAGCCTGCGTGTGTCGGAGGAAATCAAGATCTACGAGAAGCTGGTGCGGACCTCGTCGCTGTCGGCAGCGCCCTGCGCGCCCGGAACGCTGCGGATGATGGCGCAGTTCTCGGTGCTGACGCGGCTGAAGGAGCCGGAGAACTCGAGCATCTTCAGCAAGATGCAGGTCTACGACGGCGAGAGCCTGAAAGACACGGATCCGAAGGCGAAGTCGCTGCAGGAATACCGCGACTACGCCGGCGTCGACGAAGGGATGAGCGGCGTGTCGACGCGCTTCGCCTTCAAGATCATCTCGAAGGTCTTCAACTTCGACAGCACCGAGATCGCGGCGAATCCGGTGCATCTGATGTACGTGCTCGAACAGCAGATCGAGCGCGAACAGTTCCCGGCCGAGACGGAACAGAAGTACCTGGCGTACATCAAGGAGCAACTCGCCGCGCGCTACGCCGAATTCATCGGCAAGGAAATCCAGACGGCCTATCTGGAGAGCTACAGCGAGTACGGACAAAACATCTTCGATCGCTATGTGACGTACGCCGACTACTGGATCCAGGACCAGGAGTACCGCGACGTCGACACCGGCGAGGTCTTCGATCGCGTATCGCTCAACGCGGAGTTGGAGAAGATCGAGAAGCCGGCCGGCATTTCGAACCCGAAGGATTTCCGCAACGAGATCGTGAACTTCGTGCTGCGGGCGCGCGCCGGGCATGCGGGAAGCAACCCGGCGTGGACCAGCTACGAAAAGCTGCGTACCGTGATCGAGAAGAAGATGTTCTCGAACACCGAAGAGCTGCTGCCGGTGATCAGCTTCAATGCCAAGAGCAGCGCCGACGAGCAGAAAAAGCATCAGGATTTTGTCGCGCGCATGGTCGACAAGGGCTACACGCCGAAGCAGGTGCGCCTGTTGTGCGAATGGTATCTGCGGGTCCGGAAGAGTTCATAACGACGACATAAAAGCGCTCGTGCGCGGAGGTCAGCTATCTTGGCCATGCTTCAACAGATCATCGATCGTCGGCTGTCGGGCAAGAACAAATCGATCGGCAATCGCGAGCGATTCCTGCGGCGTTACCGGGGGCAAATCCGCGAAGCGGTACGAGATGCGATCAGCGGCCGCGGCATTCGCGATCTCGAACGCGGCGAAGACATCACGCTGCCCAAGCGCGATGTGTCGGAACCCGTGTTCGGGCATGGCCCGGGCGGCAATCGCGAACAGGTGCATCCGGGCAATCAGGAGTATTTGAAAGGCGACCGCATCGCCCGTCCGCCCGGTGGCAGCGGCGGCGGTAGCGGCAAGGGCGAAGCCGGCGACAGCGGCGAAGGCGAGGACGACTTCGTCTTCAAGCTGACGCGCGAGGAGTTCATGCAGGTCTTCTTCGAGGATCTTGCGCTGCCCAATCTGATCCGCACGCAGCTGGCCGAAGTGCCCGAGTGGAAAAGCCACCGCGCCGGTTTCAAGAGCGACGGCAACCCGAGCAGCCTGCACGTGGTGCGCTCGATGCGAGGCGCACTCGCGCGTCGCATCGCGCTCGGCGGTGACAGCCGCATCGAACTGCATCGGCTGCAGGCAGAGCTGCTTCTGCTGAAGCTGGAACCCGGCGCCGAAGAGCCTCCGTTGCTCGACCGCATCGCCGCGCTCGAAGCGAAGATTGCCGAGGTTCGGCGCACGGCAAAGCATGTGCCCTACATCGACCCGATCGACCTGCGCTACCGCAACCGCGTGCGGGTACCGGTGCCGAGCGCGAAGGCCGTGATGTTCTGCCTGATGGACGTTTCGGGCTCGATGGACGAGGCGCGCAAGGACATGTCGAAGCGCTTCTTCATGCTGCTCTACATGTTCCTCACGCGGCACTACGACAAGATCGATCTGGTGTTCCTGCGACATCACACGCAGGCGCAGGAAGTGACCGAGGACGAGTTCTTCCACGCGACCGAAACCGGCGGCACCGTCGTCTCCAGCGCGCTGGTGCTGATGGACGAAATCATCCGCGCGCGCTACCCGAGCGGCGAATGGAACATTTACGGCGCGCAGGCCAGCGACGGCGACAACTGGCATCAGGACAGCGGCCGCTGCAGAAAGTTGCTCGCCGATTCGATCCTGCCGATGGTCCGTTACTACGCTTATGTGCAGGTGGCCGACGCCGAGCAGAACCTGTGGCAGGAATACGCCCAGCTGCAGGCGGCAAAGACCAACTTCGCGATGCGCAAAGTAGCGAGCGCGCAAGACATCTACCCCGTGTTCCGCGAGCTGTTCAAGAAAGAAGGAGCCAGCGCATGAATGCCGTCATCACGCCGCCGTATGCCAAAGACGCCACGGACGCGAAGGCACAACCGTTGCCGAGTCCTTCCGACTGGACCTTCGACCTGATCGAAAGCTACCACCAGGAAATCAAGCGCACGGCCGAATCATTCAAGCTCGACACCTATCCGATCCAGCTGGAGATCATCACCGCCGAGCAGATGATGGATGCGTACGCGAGCGTCGGCATGCCGGTGATCTACCGACACTGGTCCTACGGCAAGCAGTTCATCGCGACAGAAAAGAACTACCGCCGCGGTGCGATGGGCCTGGCCTACGAGATCGTTATCAATTCCGACCCCTGTATCGCCTACCTCATGGAGGAAAACACGATGGCCATGCAGGCGCTGGTCATCGCCCATGCGGCCTACGGGCACAACAGCTTCTTCAAGGGCAACTACCTGTTCCGCATGTGGACCGATGCGTCGTCGATCATCGATTACCTCGTCTACGCGCGGAACTACATCACCGAATGCGAGGAGCGCCACGGCGTCGATGCGGTCGAGGAACTGCTCGACTCCTGCCATGCGCTGATGAACTACGGCGTGGACCGCTACCGTCGTCCGCAGAAGCGATCGCTGGCGCAGGAAATCAGCCAGCGGGCCGAGCGGGAGCACCATCTACAGCAGCAGGTGAACGACCTCTGGCGCACGCTGCCGCGCCGCATCGAGGCGCTGGCAGGCGCCGATGCCGCCAAACGATTTCCGGCCGAGCCGCAGGAGAACCTGCTGTACTTCATCGAGAAGAACGCCGCGCTGCTGGAGCCGTGGCAGCGTGAAGTCGTCCGCATCGTTCGCAAGGTGGCGCAGTACTTCTATCCGCAGCGCCAGACGCAGGTCATGAATGAAGGCTGGGCCACGTTCTGGCACTACACGTTGCTGAACACCATGTACGACAACGGCAAGTTGGGCGACGGTTTCATGATCGAGTGGCTGCGTTCCCACACCAGCGTGGTCTACCAGCCGCCGGTCGGTCACCGTGCGTACAGCGGCATCAATCCGTATGCGCTCGGCTTCGCGATGTTCACCGACCTTCGCCGCGTCTGCGAGAAGCCGACCGATGAAGACCGCCGCTGGTTTCCCGACTACGCCGGCAGAGATTGGCTCAAGACGCTCGACCACGCGATGCGCAATTTCAAGGACGAAAGCTTCGTCGGCCAGTTCCTGAGCCCCAAAACGATGCGCGACTTCCGCCTCTTTGCGGTGCGCGACCATGCGAGCGAGTCCGAACTGGAGATATCGGCCATCCACGACGACAACGGTTATCAGGCGTTGCGCGAGTCGCTTTCGCGACAGTACGACATCGGCAGCCGCGAGCCCGACATCCAGGTCTGGAACGTCGACATGCGCGGCGATCGCTCGTTGACGCTGCGGCACCTGCAGCGCGGCGGCCTGCCGCTTCGCGACGATTCGGCGGAAGTGCTGAAGCACGTCGCCCGTTTGTGGGGATTCGAGGTGAAGCTGGAAAGCGTCAACGCCACCGGCGGCGTGATGCAGCGCATGTCTGCAGCCGGCCCGAAAAACCATTACCAGGGCTGACATCGAAGCGGGTCAGCGGTAGAGCGCGATGCGCGCCTCTGCCGCTCTGGTGCGCGCTTCGCACCCTTCGATGTGGTCGTTGACCAGGCCCATTGCCTGCATGAACGCGTAGACCGTCGTCGGCCCGACAAAGCTCCAGCCGCGCTTCTTCAGATCCTTGGACATCGCAATCGATTGCGGCGACGTGGTCGCCGTCCTCAGCAAGTCGAGCGTCACGCTTTCGGGCCGTGATTCAGGTTCTGGCTCGAACTTCCACGCATAAGTCGCCAGCGACCCGAATTCCTTGCGCAACTCGATCACCCGCTGCGCGTTGTTGATGACCGATTCGATCTTGCCGCGATGACGAACGATGCCGGCGTCTGCCATCAGCCGTTCCACATCGTCCTGTCCAAAACGCACGATCCGTTCGGCCTCGAAGTTGGCGAATGCGGCCCGGAAGTTCTCGCGCTTGTTGAGGATGGTGATCCAGCTCAGGCCGGCCTGGAAACCCTCGAGGCACAGCTTCTCGAAAAGCCTGCGGTCGTCGGTGACCGGAAAGCCCCATTCGTTGTCGTGATAGTGACGATAGCCGGGCGTGGCGGCGCACCATTTGCAGCGCACGGCGCCGTCTTCGTCCGCGAACAGCCCGTCGGCCAACGCAAGCTCGGCGGAACTGTTGCGTGCGAGTATTCCGGTCATGGCGTGCCTCTGAAAGAAGGTCATCTTATAGTGGCCTCCTTCCTGTCTTTTTTGCGCCCGCAACCCCCAATCATGAAAACCAAAGCTGCCGTCGCCTGGCAATCCGGCCAACCGCTGACCATCGAAACCGTCGACCTGGAGGGGCCGAAGTTCGGCGAGGTGCTGGTCGAGATCAAGGCCACCGGCATCTGCCACACCGACTACTACACGCTCTCCGGCGCCGACCCGGAAGGCATCTTCCCCGCCATCCTCGGCCACGAAGGTGCGGGCATCGTGGTCGACGTCGGCCCCGGCGTGACGACGCTCAAGAAGGGCGACCACGTCATTCCGCTCTACACGCCGGAATGCCGCCAGTGCAAGTTCTGCCTGTCGCGCAAGACCAACCTCTGCCAGCTGATCCGCGGCACGCAGGGTAAGGGGCTGATGCCCGACGCCACCAGCCGCTTCAGCCTCGACGGCAAGCCGATCTTTCATTACATGGGCACCAGCACGTTCAGCAACTACACGGTCGCGCCGGAAATCTCGCTGGCCAAGATCCGCGAAGACGCACCCTTCGACAAGGTCTGCTACATCGGCTGCGGCGTGACGACCGGCATCGGCGCGGTGATCTTCACGGCCAAGGTGGAAGCTGGTGCCAACGTCGTGGTGTTCGGCCTCGGCGGCATCGGCCTGAACGTGATCCAGGGCGCCAAGATGGTCGGTGCCGACAAGATCATCGGCGTGGACCTGAACCCCGAGCGCGAGGCGATGGCCCGCAAGTTCGGCATGACGCACTTCCTGAATCCGAAGGACATCGAAGCTGCCGGCGGCAACATCGTCGACGCCATCGTGCAGCTGACCGACGGCGGCGCCGACTACAGCTTCGAATGCATCGGCAACACCAAGGTGATGCGCCAGGCGCTCGAATGCACGCACAAGGGCTGGGGCCGCAGCATCATCATCGGCGTGGCCGAGGCCGGCGCAGAGATCAGCACCCGGCCGTTCCAGCTGGTCACCGGCCGTCACTGGGAAGGCTCGGCCTTCGGCGGCGCCCGCGGCCGCACCGACGTGCCGAAGATCGTCGACTGGTACATGGAAGGCAAGATCAACATCGACGACCTGATCACCCACACCATGCCGCTCGAAGATATCAACAAGGGCTTCGACCTGATGAAGCGCGGCGAGTCGATCCGCGGCGTGGTGCTGTTCTGATGATGCCGGAGGTCGACACCGGCCTAGGCGCGCTGCGCCGCGTGCGCGCAGGCGTGCTCGACGTCGCCTTCCACGAGAGCGGGCCGTCCGACGGACCGGCGGTCGTTCTGCTGCACGGCTTCCCATACGACGTGCATGCGTATGCCGAAGTGGCGCCGCTGGTCGCTGCGAAGGGCTGCCGCGTGGTCGTGCCGTACCTGCGCGGGTTCGGTCCGACGCAGTTCGTCGACGACGCCACGCCGCGTTCGGGCGAACAGGCGGCGCTCGCCAGCGACGTGCTGGCGCTGCTCGATGCACTCGCCATCCCGCGTGCCGTGCTGGCGGGCTACGACTGGGGCGTCACGGCAGCTTGCCTGGTCGCGGCGCTGTGGCCCGATCGCTGCGCAGGGCTGGTGTCCTTCAACAGCTACAAGGTGCAGAACATTGCCGGCGCCCAGCAACCCGCGCCGCCGGAAAACGAGTTCCGCTACTGGTACCAGTGGTACTTCCACAGCGAACGCGGAC
>JAQGMX010000272.1 GCA_028292145.1 Variovorax sp. | reverse complement strand
GTGCCTCGCTCTGGATTTTGGCCTCGAAAACACACCAAAAAGCCAATGCCGGTGCATCGGTGAGCGGGGCAGCTGGGCCACTGGCATAGGTCGAGGAATTTTTGACTGGCTGGTCGGCGCAATGGATGCCGATAAGAATTCCATCGCAAATTTTGCGGGCCAGCGGCATTGAAGACAGGTTAAAAAGCAACTCATGGCCTTCGACACAATTAGCAACGCACCGCTCACCATGTCCGTACAGGAGCGTGAAGAACAAATGCGTCTCGCGATCGACGCAGCCGAAGTCGGGCTGTGGGACGTCGATATCGCAACGTGCACGCTCTACTGGCCTGCCCGGGTTAAAGCGATGTTCGGCATCTCGCCGGGTGCGGCAGCGACACTCGACGACTTCGTGGCCGGCCTGCACCCGGACGATGCTCCCGCAGTGCTGCTCGCTTTCGCCTCGGCCCAGGACCCTGCCCTACGCACGGTCTACGACGTCGAATACCGAACCGTGGGCAAGGAAGACGGCCTGACGCGCTGGGTGGCCGCCAAGGGCCGCGGTCTCTTCGACGGCGCAGGCCGTTGCATCCGCGCCATCGGCACGGCCATCGACATTACGCAGCGAAAGCAGGCGGAGCTGCTCCAGGTCATGACCCAGCAGCGGCTGCATGTGCTGAACCGCATCGAGCAGGCAACGCGGCCGCTCGTGGACGCCGTCGAGGTCATGGCCGTCACGACGCGGCTGCTCGGCGAGCATCTCGGTGCCACCCGATGCGCGTATGCGGACGTTGAGCTCGACAACGATCGGTTCACCATCCGAAGTGACTGGTCGCCGGGCGTGCCGTCGAGCGTCGGCGTGTATTCACTTGACCTCTTCGGGCCGCGTGCCACTTCCAAACTGCGTAACGGTCGTCACCTGGTGGTGTGCGACGTCGACGAGGAACTCGGCGACGCCGACGGCGGGCGCATGTTCAATGCGATTGGCATCAAGGCGATCGTGTGCGCTGGCTTGGTCAAGGCGGGTCGTCTGCTCGCAATGATGGCAGTGCACCAGTCCGTCCCGCGGCAATGGACTCACGATGATTTGCTTCTCATTACCGAGGTCGTGGAGCGTTGCTGGGCGCACATTGAGCGCGTGCGCCATGCAGCCATGCTGCAGCAGCAGGACCGCCGCAAGGACGAGTTTCTGGTCACCCTTGCCCATGAACTGCGCAACCCAATCGCGCCGATGCTGTATGCCGTCGCTCTCTTAAAGCGCGACAGGGATCCCGAGCGGCAAAGCCGGAGGCTCGACGTGATCGAGCGCCAGGCAGCCCACATGGTGCGGCTGGTGGACGACCTGCTCGACGTGTCGCGCATCAGCCGCGGCGTCCTCGAACTCAAGCGCGAGGCGGTCGACATCGCACCGCTGCTGGTCCAGGCCGTGGAGGCGGCAACGCCCGGACTCGAAGCCGGCCGCCACCAATTCAGCTTGCACGCGCCGGCACGGGCTGCTGTGGTGAACGCCGACCCAACGCGGATCGTGCAGATCGTGACGAATTTGCTCAACAACGCAGCCAAGTACACGCCCGATGCCGGGGAGATCCGGCTGTCCGCTGCGGTTCAAGATTGTGTCGTAATTGTGGAGGTCGTCGACAGCGGCCTGGGTATCCCGCGGGAGGACCAGACCCGGTTGTTCGACCTGTTCACGCAGCTTCCGCACACGGGAGGGAAAGCGCACGGCGGGCTTGGCATCGGCCTGTCGCTGGTCAAGAGCCTGGTCGAGATGCACGACGGCAAGGTGGACGTACAAAGTGCGGGCCTGAACCAGGGCAGCACGTTCCGCATCGAGCTGCCGCTGGTTGCAGCAGCCACGGTGGTGCATGAAACCCAGAAGGACACGACTTCGATGGCGCGTTCCGGTCGGGTGATGGTCGTCGAAGACAACTCAGACGGCTTGCGCACTCTTGTGGAGCTACTGGAAGCGCACGGCTATGCCGTCGCCGGCGCGGCCGATGGGGCGGAAGCGCTGCGCATGGCAGGGGAACTGAAGCCAGAACTCGTGCTGCTTGACCTCGGCTTGCCAGGCATGAATGGTTATGAAGTGGCGACACGTCTGCGCACGGACGCGGCACTCGCGAACATGCAAATCGTGGCGCTGACCGGTTGGGGGACGCAGGGCGACAGAGCCAAGACTGCCGCTGCCGGTTTCGATGCGCATATCACCAAGCCCGTGGCGCCAGAGAAACTGCTAGAGCTCGTTGGAGGGTGGCTCCAGCCCGTGGCATGAGCTAACTGCTATGTCTTGTAACACGGGGCCAGCTCACAGGTGCCGGCGAGCATGGGCAACAGCAGCAAGCTAATGAGCTCGAAGCGCAGCGATAAAATCTTGCGTCATTTGATACGAGGCCCCGATCCCAGCATCAGCCATCGCTTCGGTAGTCGATGACCAGTCACTCAACTGTTCGCCGCGGGCAAACAAAGAGGACAGCGAAGTGCTCAGTTCCGCAAAAGTGACCACGAGAATGCCGTGCATAAGATGCGGGTCCCTTTCCGCCAAAAGGCTGGCTCGCCGCAGGTCGGAATGCATCATCCCAACGAGTACTGCTGATTCGAGAACCAGTGTGTAGATCCGCTGGTCGCGTTCCTTGACACCCGTGAACAACGAACTCTGCAGGCCCTTGAGGTCGACAAGCGCTTCCACAAATGCCTCAGTGACAGCATCTACGAGCTTTCTCTGAACGTTGAGTCTGCCGATGCTCGGTCGAACATCTCGACGAACGGCGTATCGTTCGTGGCCGCAGCCCGTGAAAGTACGGCGGTTTGCTTTTGCCAATAGGTGTTCGAGGTCAAGAAGGCCCTGACATTCGAGGTGTAGTGACCTCATGTACCAACGATTTTGGGCGCATGGGACAACCTTTGTGATTCCGAGCTATTGCATACCACGCTTTGAAACCGTGCAACGCCGCGTTACCCGAGAGTCCCGTCGCTGCATAGCTCTTCGTCTTATGGGCCCCTGGAGAGTCGGGAAACAGGTTCACGGTGAGACATCTCCTTGCGAAACTGAATCGTTCATGAAATGGAAGTGCATCACGCGGCTCCTTGCATCCTAAATGACAGGGGACAAAGCACCTTCAGAATTCCGGGTTGACCATGGGATCAGGCGCGTCAACCGACTGCATGCACGAACAACTGCGTCAGCACTCTGATGGCCGTAGTGTCATCGATGAAGTGGTCCGGAAAATCGCCGGCCTTTGATGTCCAGTTTTAGCAGGCGTACTCCAGCATTGAGCAGAGCGCTGAGGCGGCAAGTTCAGCGTCGATGCCCGGGCTGTATCCCGCCTTATGCGCGACCTCGATCATTGCCGAGAGTCCGCGAATGCCCTGTTGGCGAACGCGCCGCCTAGCACGGGAGAACTGCTGATCAATCATCGCCAGCTGGAAGGCCGCCGTTACGATGGGCCAGTACTCTCGGTAAATTTCCCACAATACTGTCAGTCGTACGGTGGGGCTTTTAAGAGGTCCTTCCCTGTCGCTGATAGACCTGTTGACTTCCGCTTTAAGTCGCAGTCGGAAGTCTTTATGCACAGTCAGTTGGACAAAGTAAAGAGAAGCTGGTTAGTGTCGTTTTGAAACAATAGCCGTTGCGTTGAGTACTGGGCGTCTACAGCCCGAAATGCTGTGCGAGTGTGGCGACTACGTTGTTTGCCATGGCACGCCGCG
>JAQGMX010000252.1 GCA_028292145.1 Variovorax sp. | reverse complement strand
CGTGATTTCATGCGCGAACCGCATCGCGCGCAAGCGGACCGGTTGCGAAGCAGATGTATTGGAGGACTGGAGTGTGTTCAGCGAATAAGTCATGGAAAGCGCAACGCCTCATCCGCAGCCGGTGCTGCGGCAGGATAGGCGGTCAACCTTGGAGACTACAACGGAAACGTGCCGGATCGCACACTTGACGCCGCACGGAGCGGCGACGTTTTTTCCGGGTGCCTGCGTCGGTTCAGGTCAGCGACGACAACCGGTCCTTGACCAGCATCGAACCGTCCGGCTGCGTCTGCACGAATCCGCGTTCTTCGAGGTCCTTCATGACCCGGCTGACCATTTCGCGCGATGCGCCGACCATCTTGGCCAGATCCTGACGCGAAATCTTGTCGCGGATCTTGAGATTGCCGACACCGTCATCGACGGCGAATTCGATCAGCGAGCGGGCGACGCGACCGTAGACGTCCATCAGCGCCAGGGATTCGATCTTGCGGTCGGCGTGCCGCAGGCGCTGCACCAGGCCGCGCATGATGTTGTACGACATCGAAGCGTTTTCGGGCAGGCAGCGGGAGAACGCATCGCGGTCGAGCACCAGCACATCGGTCTGCACTTCGGTGCGTACCGTGGCCGAATGCGGTTCGTCGTCGATCAGGCTCATCTCGCCGATGTAGTCTCCGGGCTGCAACGTCGCCAGGATGACCTCTCGGCCGCGGCTGTCGGTGCTCATGACGCGGGCGCGTCCGGTGAGGATGATGTAGAGCGCGTCGGACTTCTTGCCTTGCTCGACGACCATCTCGGCGCGCTTGAAACGCTTCTTGATGATCGCATCTGCAATGCTTGCCGACTGAGTCGGGGTGAGTGCCGCAAACAAAGGCACTCGCCGCAGCAATTCAAGATTGGACAGCATCGACATTCATCAATCCCCGAGTTCCGCGCGAATGCCCCAAGTGGATTAATACAATCGCGCGCATAAAAAACGTCCCGCACGTGGAACGAGCCGAAAGGTGATACTTAAACATCACCCGGAAAATGTACACGCTGATACAGCATTAATCCTCACTTTTTCATAATGTCTACCGTTCAACACGCTCGCGTTCTTATTTTGGGCTCCGGCCCGGCTGGCTATACGGCCGCTGTTTACGCGGCGCGGGCCAATCTGCAGCCATTGCTGATCACCGGCATGGCCCAAGGCGGCCAGCTCATGACGACGACGGAAGTGGACAACTGGCCGGCCGATGTCCACGGCGTCCAGGGTCCCGAACTGATGCAGCGCTTTCTCGAGCATGCCGAGCGCTTCAAGACGCAAATCGTCTTTGATCACATCAGCGCGGTCGATTTCAGCAAGCGGCCGTTCACCCTGACCGGCGACAGCGGCACCTACACCTGCGATTCGCTGGTGATCGCGACCGGCGCATCGGCGAAGTACCTGGGCCTCGAATCCGAGCAGCGCTTCATGGGTCGGGGCGTCTCCGGCTGCGCGACCTGCGACGGGTTTTTCTACCGCGAGCAGGAAGTCTGCGTGATCGGCGGCGGCAACACGGCCGTCGAAGAGGCGCTTTATCTTTCCAACATCGCCAGCAAAGTCACGCTCGTGCATCGCCGCGACAAGTTCAAGGCGGAGCCCATCCTTGTGGACAAGCTTCATGAGAAGGTGGCCGAGGGCAAGATCGAGTTGAAGACCTTCAACGTGCTCGACGAAGTGCTCGGCGACGATTCCGGCGTGACCGGCATCCGCCTGCGCAACGTCGACACCGACGTGACCGAGGATGTCGAACTCAAGGGTTGCTTCATCGCTATCGGCCATCACCCGAACACCGACATCTTCCAGGGCAAACTGGAAATGAAGGACGGCTACATCGTCACGCGCTCGGGCCTGAAGGGCTTCGCGACCATGACCAGCGTCGAGGGCGTCTTCGCTGCCGGCGACGTGCAGGACAACATCTATCGTCAGGCGATCACCAGCGCCGGCACCGGCTGCATGGCCGCTTTGGACGCCCAGCGTTACCTCGAGCAGAACGGCACGCTATAATCGCAGGCTTTGCCGAATTCGGCTGACCGCTTCTCTAGCGGGCAGTTTGGCAAATCCGGGGTACCGCCACCCGTTTCTGGCGAGGTCAAGCTGAAGAACATCTCTTGAATCGGCGCTTCTACAAGCGTCGACATGTGTTGCAAAACACGCACAGAGATGCCGGCTGTTCAAGAAAGAGTGTCCAAATGGCACGCGTATGTGAAGTCACGGGCAAAGGCCCGATGGTCGGAAACAAGGTTTCCCACGCCAACAACAAAACCAAGCGCCGGTTCCTCCCGAACCTGCAATATCGCCGTTTCTGGGTCGAAACCGAAAACCGTTGGGTTCGCCTGCGTGTTTCGAGCGCTGCATTGCGCCTGATCGACAAGAACGGTATCGATGCTGTGCTCGCAGACCTGCGCGCACGCGGCCAAGCTTAAGGAGCTGAATCATGGCAACGAGCAAAGGCGGACGCGAAAAGATCAAGCTGGAATCCACTGCGGGTACCGGCCATTTCTACACGACGAGCAAGAACAAGAAGACGACACCTGAAAAGCTGTCGATGATGAAGTTCGACCCGAAGGCACGCAAGCATGTCGAATACAAGGAAATCAAGCTGAAGTAATTCGGCTTAATTCCTGAAAAACCCGCTGTGATCCAGCGGGTTTTTTATTGCCTGCCAGTTTAGAAAATTTAAAAAGAGCCAAAAAAAGCCGGCTCACAAGCCGGCCTTTCGAGAGCGAATATCTCGGAACTCAGGTGCGAGCGGCGCGCAAACGCGTCGAGAACTCGCGTAGACCGGCGATACCGCTGGCCTCGGCACGATGGCACCAGGCGGCCAGATCGGAGGCCAGCTGTTCGCGCGAATGCGAAGTGTTGAGCCACAGCTGACGCAACTCTTCGCGCATCGTCACCATCTTGTCTAGCACCGGATGTGCCGCACGCGCCTGAACGATGTGCGGACGCGCTTCTGCAGGCACCTTGTCGTCGTCACGATGCAACCAGCGGTTGGCCGCCTTCAGCACCGATAGATCGGCGCCCTTGGCCTTGAGCGCATCCAGTTCGTCGCGGGTGGTACGGCGCATTTCGCGCGCGAACCCAGCCATGACTTCGTAGCGATTGGCGATCACCGCCTCCAGCGTCTTTTCGTCCGCCACCGGCCGCACGTCGCCCATCAGCATCTTCGGCGGCAGCTTCTTGACATGCGCCCAGCCGATTTTCTGCATCAGACTGATATAGAACCAGCCGATGTCGAACTCGTACTTCTTGACGGAGAACTTGGCCGACGTCGGATACGTGTGGTGGTTGTTATGCAGCTCTTCGCCGCCGATGATCAGACCCCAAGGCACGAGGTTCGTGCTGGCGTCGACCGCTTCGAAGTTGCGATAGCCCCAGAAGTGACCGATGCCGTTCACGATGCCTGCAGCCCAGAACGGAATCCAGAGCATCTGGACGGCCCACACTGCAAGGCCGGCCGTGCCGAACAACGCGACGTTGATCACCATCATCAGGCCAACGCCCTGCCAGCTGAAGCGCGAATACAGGTTGCGCTCGATCCAGTCGTTGGGCGTGCCGTGGCCGTAACGCTCCATCGTTTCCTTGTTCTGCGATTCCTTGCGGTACAGCTCGGCGCCGCGCCACATGACTTCGTCAATACCCTTGACCTGCGGGCTGTGCGGATCGTCGACGGTCTCGCACTTGGCGTGGTGCTTGCGATGGATCGCGACCCACTCCTTCGTCACCATGCCGGTGCTGAGCCAGAGCCAGAAACGGAAGAAATGCGACGGAATCGCGCCCAGGTCCATCGAGCGGTGCGTCTGCGTGCGGTGCAGGAAGACGGTCACGCCGACGATGGTGATGTGCGTGGTGATCAGCGTGTACAACACGATTTCCCACCAGGCCAGATCCCACAAGCCGTGTCCGAGCCATTGAATGGCCGCGTTCAAAACGGCGTAGTCAGGAAGCATCATTTAGTTCAGTACTCCATAGCCACACGAAGGTGCAGCTTCAAAAGGTAACCACAGATTTTAAAGGCTTGACCCAAAAATAGGGTCTAAATCCTTGCCATCGAAGGTTTTTTGCCCCTTTTTGGAGTGCCGGACCTACTTCCGGTTCCACACCGCAGCAAAGAATCCGTCTGTGGCGTGCAGATGCGGCCAAAGTCGCAGGTATCGGGTTCCACCCTCACCGCCTGCACACAGACCTTCCGCGCCTTCCACCTTGAGTGCTTCCAGCAGCGACTTGGCGTCCTGCGCCTCGAAATCCGGATTGGCCGTGCCGAAAGCCTCGGCGATGGCTTCGTTTTCTTCCGGCAGCACGCTGCAGGTCGCGTAGACCAGCCGGCCACCCGACTTCACGAGCCGCGCGGCGCTCTGCAGGATGGCAGTCTGCTTGGCGGTCAGTTCCTCGACCGATTTCGGCGACTGGCGCCATTTCAGGTCCGGATTGCGCCGCAGCGTGCCCAGACCCGAACACGGCGCATCGACCAGCACGCGGTCGATCTTGCCGGCCAGCCGCTTGATCCGCTCGTCGCGTTCGTGCGCGATGGCCGCCGGATGCACGTTCGACAACTTGCTGCGTGCGAGCCGCGGCTTGAGCGCATCGAGGCGGTGCGCCGAAGTATCGAACGCATAGAGACGACCGGTGTTGCGCATGGTCGCGCCAATCGCCAGCGTCTTGCCGCCCGCGCCGGCGCAAAAATCGACCACCATCTCGCCGCGCTTGGCGTCGAGCAGCAGTGCCAGAAGCTG
>JAQGMX010000235.1 GCA_028292145.1 Variovorax sp. | reverse complement strand
GGCGGCGTGTTGGCCGGCGCGAGCAGGCCGAACCACGACGATGCGTCGAAGCCGGGAACACCGGCCTCGTCGATCGTCGGCAGGTCGGGGAACTGCGGCGCGCGCTTGATCGTCGTGACGGCGATGGGGCGCAGCTTTCCGGCCTTGATGAACTGGATGGCGGACGGCAGGTTGTCGAACATGACGTTCGTCTGGCCGGCCATCAGGTCGGTCAGCGCCGGCGAGCTTCCCTTGTACGGGATGTGCTGCATGGTGATGCCGGTCATCGATTTGAAGAGTTCGCCCGCCAGGTGGATCGACGTGCCGCTGCCCGACGAGGCGAAGGTCAGCTTGTCCGGGTTCGCCTTGCCGTAGGCGATCAGTTCCTTGACCGTCTTGTAGGGTTGCGAAGGATTGGCGATCAGCACGTTCGGCACGGCGGTGACGCGCGAGATGGGCGCGAAATCCTTGATGTGGTCGTACGGCATCTTCTTGTAGAGCGAAGGATTGATTGCGTGCGTGCCGACCGTTCCCATGACCAGCGTGTAACCGTCGGCAGGCGCACGCGCGACCGCCTGCGCGCCGATGTTGCCGCCGGCACCGGGCCGGTTGTCGATGATCACCGGCTGCCCCAGTTCCTGCGACAGCGCCTGGCCTGCAAAGCGGGCGACGATGTCCGTCGTGCCGCCCGCCGAGAACGGCACGATGATGGTGATGGGCTTGGTCGGCCAGGCGTCCTGCGCGAACGCGGAACAGAAGGGCGTGGCGCCGAGCGCTGCGGCGGTTGCGGCGGCTGCAATGGAAAGCGCGTTGCGGCGCGTGAACGTGTTCGATGAGGGCATGGTTTGTCTCCGTTATGGTTGAGCGAATTCTGACGCAAGCTCGCAGGATTCGAATTCCGCCGCTGTCTTTCCGACGCCCACCGTTCATGCTTCCTCTCGTGTCCCGCAAATTCTTTCTGGGTGTCTCGATCGTCCTGATCGCTTTCAACCTCCGTCCCGTCTTCTCCAGCCTGTCGGTCGTCCTGCCAGAGATCGTGATCTCGACCGGTCTTTCCGAAACCGGCGCCAGTGCCTTGACGACCTTGCCGGTGATCTGCCTCGGCCTGTTCGCCATGCTGGCGCCGTGGCTGGGCCGTCTGCTGGGACTGGAGCGCGCGCTGCTGGCCTGCATGGTCCTGATCACCGCCGGGACCGCGTTGCGCGGCATCGGCAGCGTGCCGGTGCTGTTCATGGCTTCCGCGCTCGCCGGCGTCGGTATCGCCGTGAGCAACGTGCTGCTTTCCGGCCTGGTCAAACGCGACTTTGCCGGTCGATCTGCGCTGATGATGGGCTTCTACACGATGGCCGTCTGCGGCGGCGCGGCCGGCGGCGCAGGCCTGACGGTGCCGATCGAGCACGCGCTCGGCGGCGGCTGGACCGGCGCGCTGGCGGTCTGGGCGATCCCGGCTGCCATCGGCACGCTGTGCTGGATTCCGTACGCGCTGTCTGCAAAGCCGCTGACGGCCGGCGCAGACCATGCGGCGCGCGGCATCTGGCGCGATCCGGTCGCCTGGCAGGTAACGCTGTTCATGGGGCTGCAGTCGGCGCTGGCGTATTCGATGATGGGCTGGCTGGCACCGATCCTGCGGGAGCGCGGGCTGTCGGCGGAAACTGCGGGGTTCGTCGTTTCGGTATCGGTGCTCGCGCAACTCGTTACCTGCCTGCTCGTGCCGGCGCTGGCTTACCGGCAGCGCAATCAGGTCGGCCTGGCTTCGGGCCTGGTGCTGCTGACGATCGCGACGATGCTCGGCTGCATGTTCGCGCCGCTGGGCAGCGCGGGCGGTCTCTTGCGCATCTGGAACATCTGGACTTGGGCGATCTTGCTCGGACTTGCGCAAGGGGGAACCTTCTCGCTGGCGCTCACGCTGATCGTCATGCGTTCGCCGGATGCGCGGGTGGCGGCGCAGTTGTCGGGCATGGCGCAGGGCATCGGCTACCTGATCGCCGCCTGCGGCCCGATGCTGGTCGGCCTGCTGCGCGCGGCGACGGGCAGCTTCAGCGCATCCGCGTTCCTGTTTTGCGGCATCGGATTCGCGCTGTTGCTCGCCGGCATCGGCGCCGGTCGGGCCCGGCTCGTATTGCCGGGTTCTATTCCGGCCGGATTCCCGCGTCCTTCGCGACCTTCGACCACTTCACCATCTCCGTCCCGATGAAATCGCCGAACTGCTGCGGCGACCTGTTGCCGGGCTCGATGCCGTTGTCCTGCAGCGTCTTGCGCACGTCCGGCATCGCGAGGATTTTGTTGACCTCGGCGTTGAGCTTCGCGACGGTGGCTTTCGGCGTGCCGGCGGGCGCGAGCAGCCCGCCCCAGGTGCTGGTTTCGTAGCCCGCGACGCCGGCTTCCTGCATCGTCGGCACGTCGGGCAGCACTGACGATCGCTTCGCCGTCGTCACCGCCAGCGCGCGGAATCGGCCGGCCTTGATCTGCACGTTGGCCGCTGCCACGGTGTCGAACATCAGCGAGGTCCGCCCGCTGATGAGGTCGGGATGCGCCAGCGTGCTGCCTTTATACGGGATGTGCGTCATCTCGATGCCGGCCATCGACTTGAACAATTCGCCCGAGAAATGCGGCGCGCCGCCGTTGCCGCTCGATGCGAAGGTCAGCTTGCCGGGATTCGCCTTGCCGTAGGCGATCAGTTCCTGCACCGACTTCACCGGCAATTCCGGCGAAATGATCAGCACCAGCGGCACCACATGCGTCAGCGCGACCGGCTCGAAGCTCTTCACCGTGTCGAAAGGCAGCTTGTTCACCATGCTCGGGTTGATGGCGTGGCTGCTGGCGACCAGCACCAGCATGTGGCCGTCCGGCGCGCTCTTCGCAACCAGGTCGGTGCCGATGATCCCGGTCGCGCCGGCGCGGTTGTCGATGACGACGGCCTGCCCCCAGGCCTCGGTCATCTTCTGGCCGATGAGGCGCGCGGCCAGGTCGATCGCGCCCCCGGGCGATGCGGGCACGACGATGGTGATCGGCTTGGTCGGAAAGCTCTGCGCGAACGCCGAGCCTCCGGTCAAGGTGCCGGCGAGGCCCGCGGTCGCGAGGAGGGCGGCGGTGGCGGTCGCGGTGAAGGATCTGCGTTGCATGTCGATGTCTCCGTTCTTGTTGTCGAGCCGATGCCGGCGTTCAGCGCTTCCCGGCGTCCTGTTCCTGCCGCCAGACCGCATAGGCCGCACGCGTGTCGGCGTTCGGCGGATAGGTGCCGGCCAGTTTTGCGCCGCCTTCGACGCGCTGCAGGATGAATTCCTCCATCTTTTCCTGCTCGATGGCGTCGCGCGAAACCTCCTCGGCGAGGTGATGCGGGATCACGACCACGCCTTCGTCGTCGCCGACCATCACGTCGCCCGGATACACCGGCACGCCGCCGCAGCCGATCGGGACGTTCAGGTCGATGGCATGGTGGTGAATCAGGTTCAGCGGCGCGCTGCCGCCGGCGCAGTACACCGGGAAATCCATCTGCGAGATCGGGCCGCTGTCGCGTACCGGGCCGTCGGAAACCAGGCCCGCCGCGCCGCGCACCTTCAGGCGCGTCGTGAGGATCTGTCCGCCGGACGCCACGCGCGTTTCGCCGCGGCAGTCGATCACCAGCACATGACCCTCGGGCACGCTCTCGATGCCGCGGCGCTGCGGATGGTTCGGATCGTCGAAGGCGCTGATCTGGTCGATATCTTCCCGGGCCGGGATGTTGCGCATCGTGTACGCCGGCCCGACCAGGTTGCCGCCGGTCGGCTTCGTGAGGCGCTGGACGTGCTGCAGGTAGACGTTGCGGAAGCCGCGCTTGAAAAGTTGCGTGCAGAGCGTGGCGACGCTGACGTGGCGGAGGCGCTCGCGAGTCTCTGGAGCGAGGGGAGTGGGGGAGGCGGCGGGAGTGGGTTGAATGTCGGTCATGTTCCGGGTCATTTCTGGAGGATGGGGGTGATCAGTTCGCCGTGGCGCCCGATTTGCGGACCAGCTCGCCCCAGCGCGGAATTTCTTTCTGCATCAGCACGGCAAGCTGCGCGGGCGAGCCGCCGACGACTTCCATGCCGAGCTGGTTCGTGAGCTTGTCCTTGACTTCCGGGGTCTGCAGGATCTTGTTGATCTCGGTCGACAGCCGTTGAGCGATCGGTGGCGGCAGATTCTTCGGCGCATAGACCGCCTGCCACGACGCCATTTCGAAGCCCGGCACGCCGGCTTCCTGCATCGTCGGCAGCGTCGGCGCCAGCGCCATGCGCTTCGCGGTGGTCACGGCCAGCAGTTTCAGCTTGCCGGCCTGCACCAGCGGCAGCGCGGCGGTGATCTGGTCGAACATGAACGTCACCTGCCCGGACGACACGTCCAGCATCGCGGGCGGCGTGCCCTTGTACGGGATGTGCGTCAGCTTGACGCCGATCATCTCGGCCAGCATCTCGCCGGCCAGATGGGTCGACGTGCCGGCGCCGGACGAAGCGAAGGTGCGCCTTGCCGGGTCTTTCTTCAGCAGCGCGATCAGGTCGGCCACCGAGTTCACACCGAGCGCCGGATCGACGATCAGCACGTTCGGCAGGAAGGCGACGAGCGAAATAGGCTCGAAATCTTTCACCGGGTCGTAGGGCAGGTTCTTGTAGAGGCTGGCGTTGATCGCGTGCGTGCTGATCGTGCCGCCGAAGAGCGTGTAGCCGTCCGGCTTGGCCTTGGCGACGTAGCCCGCGCCGACGGCACCGGCAGCGCCGGGCCTGTTGTCGACGATCACCGGCTGGCCGAGCACTTCGCCGAGCTTCTGTGCGATGACGCGGCCGATCACGTCGGTCGAGCCGCCGGGCGTGAAAGGCACGACGTAGGTGATCGGCTTCGTCGGCCATGCATCGCCTTGCGCCGAAGCCATGAGCGATGTCGGCAACAGCAGCGTGGCGGCGCCTGCGCGCAGCAAGGATCGGCGGTCGAGGGTCGCCGCCGCAAGGGTTTGTTCGATGCTCATCCTGTTTGTCTCCTGTTTCTTATGGTTTTGCGGGTCGTCAATGAATCTCGGGCTCGCCCTTGCCGGAATTCGTCGCGCCTGCCACGCCTTCCGCGCCCTCGACGTAATCCGGCGCCAGAAAGTCGAAATCGCAGCCCGTGTCCGCCTGCTGCACGTGCTTCAGGAACATCACGCCGTAGCCGCGGCTGAACTTCGGAATCGGTTTCTGCCAGTCGGCGCGGCGGCGGGCGATTTCCTCGTCGCTGACCGCCATGTCGATGCGACGCGCCTCGATGTCGAGCGTGACCATGTCGCCGTCGCGAACCAGCGCCAGCGGACCGCCGACATGCGATTCGGGCGTGACGTGCAGCACGCAGGCGCCGTAGCTCGTGCCGCTCATCCGCGCG
>JAQGMX010000230.1 GCA_028292145.1 Variovorax sp. | reverse complement strand
GGGCTGGCTGGGCGGGCATGGGGACGGGTCTCCTGGAGGAATGGTTCGAGGGTAATGGCGGCGGTGTGCCGCGGGACTGGGGACGCTCCCCAGGCCGGGCCTCGCGGCCCGCCCCGGGGGCGGGCGGAGCGTCAGGCAGCCTGCTTGGCGGCCGCAACCTGCGCTGCAACCTCCGCCGCGAAGTCGTCGACGCGCTTCTCGATGCCTTCGCCAACCACGTAGAGCGTGAAGACCTTCACGGTCGTGCTTGCGGCCTTGAGCATCTGCTCGACGGTCTGCTTGTCGTTCTTCACGAACGGCTGGTTGTGCAGCGAAACTTCCTTGAGGTACTTCTGCACGCCGCCTTCGATGCGCTTGGCAACGATGTCGGCCGGCTGCGTCGGCTTGCCTGCGGCTTCGGCGACCTTGCGATCTTCCTCAGCCTTGCCGGCGGCCACTGCACGCTCTTTTTCGATCAGGTCGGCTGGCACGTCGGCGCTCGAGATCGCGACCGGCTTCATGGCCGCGATGTGCATGGCCACGTCCTTGGCGGCTGCATCGTCGCCTTCGAACTCGACCAGCACGCCGATGCGCGTGCCGTGCAGGTAGGAAGCCAGCTTGCCGTTGCCGGAAAAACGCTTGAAGCGACGGAAACTCATGTTTTCGCCGATCTTGCCGATCAGGCCCTTGCGCACATCTTCGAGTGTGGGACCGAATCCGTCCTGCTCATACGGCAACGCGCTAAGCGCTGCGAGATCAGCCGGATTGTGCTTTGCGACCAGCATGGCCGAAGCGTTGGCCAAGGCAAGGAAGCTATCGTTCTTGGTGACGAAGTCGGTTTCGCAATTGATCTCGACCATCGCGCCTGCGTCGCCATCGACGAATGCCGTGACCACGCCTTCGGCGGTGATGCGTCCAGATGCCTTGCCGGCCTTGTTGCCGAGCTTGATGCGCAGCAATTCTTCAGCCTTTTCCATGTTGCCTTCGGCTTCGGTGAGAGCCTTCTTGCATTCCATCATGGGCGCGTCGGTCTTCGCGCGCAGTTCGCCGACCATGCTTGCGGTGATTGCAGCCATTGTTATTTCTCCGTACTCAAAAAATCAGATCAAAAAAAGGGGCCACATAGCCCCTTTTTCAAGGCTCGCGCAGGGCGCGATCAGGCGGAAGCGCCCTCTTCGACTTCGACGAATTCGTCGTTGCCGGCTTCGGTCACAGCCTTGATGACGTCGTTGGTGGCGCTGTTGCGGCCTTCGATGACGGCGTCTGCGATGCCACGTGCGTACAGAACCACGGCCTTGGACGAGTCGTCGTTGCCAGGGATCACGTAGTCGATGCCTTCTGGCGAATGGTTGGAGTCGACCACGCCGATCAGCGGAATACCGAGCTTCTTGGCTTCGGCAACGGCGATCTTGTGGAAGCCCACGTCGATCACGAAGATCGCGTCCGGCAGAGCGGTCATGTCCTGGATGCCGCCGATGTCGCGCTCGAGCTTGGCGATTTCACGCGAGAACGTGAGTTGCTCTTTCTTGCTCAGGCTGTCGAGGCCGGCTTCCTGCTGAGCCTTCATGTCCTTCAGACGCTTGATCGACGTCTTGACGGTCTTGAAGTTGGTCAGCATGCCGCCGAGCCAGCGGGTATCGACGAAAGGAATGCCGGCGCGGCGGGCTTCCTCGGCGACGATCTCGCGGGCCTGGCGCTTGGTGCCGACCATCAGGATCGTGCCGCGGTTGGCGGTGAGCTGCTTGGCGTACTTCATCGCGTCCTGGAACATCGGGAGCGATTTTTCCAGGTTGATGATATGAATCTTGTTGCGGTGGCCGAAGATGAACGGGGCCATCTTGGGGTTCCAGAAGCGGGTTTGGTGACCGAAATGGACACCGGCTTCCAGCATTTCGCGCATGGTTGTCGACATAGGGATTACTCCGAAGGTTGGGTCTAAAATCCAGCCCGTTTTGCCGCCTCTTCTATGGAGAACGGCAACACCTTGAGTGGGCTGGTTTGCGGATGATTTCGCTTGGCGCTAGGCACCGAGAGGCGAAACCCAGCGATCATAGCATCCCCGCAGGCCAACCTCTTCCCCCACACCGGACACCCCCACCATGCGCACAGACCTGCACGCCACCCGCCTTTCCCTGATCGCAGGCGATACCGATGCGCGCACCGAAATCGAGCGTTCCATCGCCGCAGCCGAATCGCCGGCATGCAAATCGGTCTTTTTGCGACCCATGTTCGGCGAAGCCCGTCGCGAAGCCGCCGCCGCAACTCTGCACCAGCCGCTCATCGGCCTGGCTTTCTCGGCCAAGGACCTCTTCGACATTGCCGGCCAGTCGACGGCCGCCGGCTCCGTCGTGCTGACGCACGCGCCTGCCGCCAGCGCCGATTCGACGGCGGTCGCCCGTCTGCGCGCCGCGGGCGGAGCGTTGCTGGGCCGCACCAACATGACCGAATTCGCCTTTTCGGGCATCGGCGTC
Organism: Variovorax sp.; assembly: GCA_028292145.1. Taxonomy (GTDB): domain Bacteria; phylum Pseudomonadota; class Gammaproteobacteria; order Burkholderiales; family Burkholderiaceae_C; genus Variovorax. The sequence continues at coordinate 268 of JAQGMX010000230.1, read as the reverse complement.
AACCCGCACCACGGCACGCCGGCGAATGCCGCCGACACGAAAACGCCGCGCATTCCAGGCGGTTCTTCGTCCGGCGCGGCGATTTCGGTCGCGACGGGCGCGGCCTTCATCGGCCTCGGCTCGGACACCGGCGGCTCCATTCGCATCCCGGCAGCGCTGAACGGCATCGTCGGCTTTAAAAGCACGGCGCGACTGGTTCCGGCGGATGGCGCTCTGCCGCTGTCCACGACGCTGGACACGGTGTGCGCCATGACCCGATCGGTGCGTG
>JAQGMX010000215.1 GCA_028292145.1 Variovorax sp. | reverse complement strand
AATGGCGCGATGATCGCCATGGCCGCGGCGATGCGGCTGCAATCGGGCATCCAGTCGGCGACCGACGTCTATGCCTTCGACGTCAAGCCGCGCTGGCCGCTGGACACGATCGTCGGTGCCGCGGCGACCTCGGCGATATCGGCCGTCGCAGCCTGAACCCGGTCATTCCTGACGTTCCGACCTTCCTGCCGGAAAGTCGTCGTCGTCGAAGGTCATGCCCGGCCGGTAGGGAACCGATTCCTTTGCCAGCCGGTCGAACTCCGCCGCATACGGCGCGACCATCGCGGGCCAGCGACGGAACAGGTTGAAGTTCTCGGCGTTCTTCTGGGCGCCGGCCCGGGTGAAGTTCATCGAGCCGAGCCCGATCGTGTCGGCATCCACGATCAGGAACTTGTGGTGCATCACCGGATAGCGTGCGTTGATCCACAGCGGCACGCCGTGGTTGTGGAAGTAGGTTGCGCTCGAATATTTCTGAGTCACCTGCGACCGATCGAGCACCACGCGAACGTCGACCCCTCGCGCATGGGCCTGATCAAGCGCCTTGGCGATGGTCGCCGAGGTGAAGTAGTAGCCGGCAAGCCAGACGCGGTTGCGGGCGCCGGCGATCTGCGCGGCAATGGCCTTGTCGGTGTCCGCGCCGGGGGAGAAGAAGACTTCGACGCTGGCCCTGGCCGACGCCGCCGGTGGCGCGACCACGACGCCTGCGCCGGCGTCCGATGCGGCGGTCAATCCTGTGGCGAGTGCGCCGGCCAGCAAAACGGCGGAAACCAGGCTGCCGCCGGATTTAATTCCGAGAAATTGCGAAAGAGAGAAAGGATTCACGTGACTTCGGTGCGCCCTGGGGCGTGGCTTCGGGGCGCGTATTGTCAGTCCGACCCGTCAGCCCCCGGACCGCAACCTTTCAGCACGCGTATTCGAGCTCCGGCGTTTCGGGCGCGAGAACAGGCAGCGGCAGCACGTGCAGCATGTCGCGCCACAGTTGCGACCATTGCGGCCAGTCGTGACCGCCCTCGGTTGTGAAGACATGGCCGTCCGGCAGGGCGTCGGCCAGCAGGCGGTGATTGGGCGCGAAGCGATCGGCGAGCCCGTAGCCCAGATAGAGAGGCGGCATTTCGGCCGCGGTCTCGGGCGAGACGTAGCGCTGCAGGAACGGCCACAGCTTGCGATCGATTTCCTGGTCTGGCGGAGGACCTTCGGGTTTTTGCCAGACGCGCAACCCGCCGGCCTTCTGGATTTCCGCTCCGAGCGGCCGGCGTCCCAGGTACGGTGCCAGCACCACGATGCCCTCGACGAGCCCCGGCTGAAGCAATTCGTGTGTCAGAGCGCCGAAGCCGCCGATCGAAATGCCGACCAGCCAGATCGACTTGTAACCTTGGTGCCGTGCGGGAGCGAGCACGCCTTCGCTCAGGCGCTGGACGAAAGTCTGGTCGTAGTAGTAGGAGACGTTGGCATCGACCAGCATCACATCCGTCGCATACCGATGACTGCGCACAGCGCTCACGAAGCCCTGATGTTCGAATTCCTCCGGCTGGAGGAATGCACCGGGGAGAAACACCAGCAAGGTGTCGGAGCGCGTGCCGGCGACGGCGGAATGCAAATGTGTTTCCAAGGCAGAGCCCCTGTTGTCGGGGGCGCGCTGCGAGGAGTTGTCAGCGAGACCGCGACCTAAAGTTAATAAAAAAGTTCGTCAAAACATACACTTTGAGTGATGTTTTACACACATTTCGCATTCAAACATAAAAAAAAGCCAGTCAGATGACGACTGGCTAAAAATCTGCAGTTGTCCGATTGAAACCATTCGGAAAAAATGTTTGCAATCTGTTGATTGCAACGGATGCATCTGGTTTATCGGCACCGGCTCGCCGAGCTTGAGCAATAGGAGGCCGTTTTCGAACAAAAGGTTTGAGAAGAATCGGGGCAGGCGTGTCCCGTACACTGCGCGGCCCTTCACTATCGAGCGCCGTTTGCTGTCCCGTCCAGGCCTGCCGGCATGCGTTTCAAGACAATGACCCAGCGCTTTCCTTCCCGCCGCAAGACCCTGAAATTCGCGGCCTCGGCGCTCTGCGCGACGGCTGCTTTTCAGGTGTCCGGAATCGTTCGGGCGGCACAGGCGCAGCCTGAATCGACCGGCGGCAACGGCCCCATCAAGCTGGCCCTGATCGAAAGCATGAGCGGCCCTTTCGCCAACACTGGCGAAGCGGTGTTCCGCAACGTCCTGTGGGCCGTGGAGCGCGTCAATGCACGCGGCGGCGTCAAGCTGCCCGGCGGCGCACGGCGGCTGGAGATCGAGCGTTACGACAGCAAGGGCCAGAACGAAGAGGCGCTGTCCGCCCTGCGCGCGGCCATGGACGACGGCGCGCGCATCGTGCTGCAGGGCAATTCGTCGGCGACGGCGGCGGCCTTGCTGGACGCCATCGACAAGAACAACGCACGCGACCCGTCGCGGCGCGTGATCTTCCTGAACTATTCGGCGGTCGATCCGGTGCTCACGAACGAGCGCTGCAGCTTCTGGCATTTCCGCTTCGACGCCCATGCCGACATGCGCGTGACGGCGCTGATGGACGTGGTCAAGGACGATGCGGCGCTCAAGCGCGTCTACCTGGTCGGGCAGGACTATAGCTTCGGTCAGTCGGTGCTGCGCGAATCGAAACGGCAGCTCGGCGCCCTGCGGCCCGATGTGCAGATCGTCGGCGAAGAGCTGCATCCGATGGGTCGCGTCAAGGATTTTGCGCCTTACGCCACCAAGATCCTGGCGAGCGGCGCGCAGGCTGTGGTCACCGGCAACTGGGGCAATGACCTGACATTGCTGGTGAAAGCGGCACGCGAGGCCGGCTTCAACGGGACTTTCTATACGTTTTACGGCAACGCCCTGGGCGCGCCGGCTGCCATCGGTGACGCCGGCATCGGCCGCGTCATCGCGGTTGCCGACTGGCTGCCGAACGTCCAGACGCCCCAGTCCGAAGCCTTCTATCGCGAATTCCGCACCCGATTCCCCAAGCCGGCAGACGACTATGTGCATATGCGCATGCAGCTCATGATCGAGGCGTTGGCGCAGGCGGTCCAGAGCGCCGGCAGCACCGACGCGACGGCTGTCGCGCGTGCGCTGGAGCGCGCCGACGTGACGCTGGCTGGCCAGCGCGGCCGAATGCGGGCCGAGGACCATCAGTTCCAGCAGCAATTGGTGGTCGGCGTCATGGACCGCCAAGGCGCGCCCGGCGTGAAATTCGACGTCGAAGGGTCGGGCTACGGCTTCCGCGTTCTCAAGACCGTCGCGCCCGAAAAGGCAGAAATGCCCACCAGCTGCAAGATGCAGCGTCCTTGAGGAAAAACATGCGCCAAGCCGTTCAGGACCTCGAAGCCTCCAAGATTCGCGAAGTCGCCAATGCCGGCATCGGCCGCAGCGATGTGCTCGCCTTCTGGTTCGGCGAAAGCGACGAAATCACGCCGGAAGTCGTGCGCCGGGCCGCGATCGAGTCGCTCGAGCGCGGTGAAACCTTCTATTCGCACAACCTCGGATTGCCCGAGTTGCGGGAAGCCGTCGCCCGCTACACCAGTGCGCTGCATCCCGCGGTCGACGCGGCGCGCATCGCCATCACCTCGGGCGGCGTCAACGCGCTCATGCTGGCCGTGCAGGCGCTGGTCGATGCCGGCGATGAAGTCGTCGCGGTGACGCCGGTGTGGCCGAACCTGGTCGCGCAGCCCGCCATCATGGGCGCGCGGGTGCGTTGCGTTCCGCTGAAACCGGCCGATGGCGAATGGACGCTCGACCTCGACGCGCTTTGCGCCGCGGTCACTTCCGGCACGAAGCTGCTGATCCTCAATGCGCCCAACAACCCCACCGGCTGGACGCTCACGCGCGACGAGCAGCGCACCATCCTGGACCATTGCCGCAAGACCGGCACCTGGATCCTCGCGGATGAGGTCTATGAAAGGCTCTATTACGAGCCGACAGCCAACGGTTGCGCGCCCAGCTTTCTCGACATCTCGGATGCCAACGACCGGTTGGTGGTGGTTCACAGCTTTTCCAAGAGCTTTCTCATGACCGGCTGGCGCCTCGGCTGGCTGGTGATGCCGCCGTCGATGGTGGACGGCATGGGCAAGCTGATCGAGTTCAACACGTCCTGCGCCAGCGTCTTCACCCAGCGCGCCGGCCTGGCCGCACTCGCGCATACCCAGGACATCACGCCGCGCGTGGTCGCGCATCTGAAGGCTTGTCGCGACGTGCTGGTGCCCTTGCTGGCGGCAGTTCCGGGCGTTCAGGTCGCGCCCGCGAAAGGCGGCATGTACGCATTTTTCAGGCTGGACGGATTTCCGGACGCTCTGGAAACCGCCAAGCGGCTGGTCGTGGAGGCCGGACTCGGTCTCGCGCCCGGCACTGCCTTCGCGCCGGAGGCGGAGGGCTGGCTGCGCTGGTGCTTCGCGTCGAAGGACCCGAGCCGTCTGGTCGAAGGCGTCGAGCGCCTGAAGACCTGGCTGGCTGCCCAGTCGAAATAGTCGGTCACTGCCGACTGAGTTACAATCCGCAAGCTTTGCATGCCGCGAGGCACACGGTGCGTGCAGTTCCAGCGCACACCGCAAGTCAAACACACCGATATCGGCATCGATATCTCGGAACAAGGAAATCAAAATGATCGCAGCTTCCATCAAGGCCGAAGTCGTCAAAGACAACGCCCGCGCCGCCAACGACACGGGTAGCCCAGAAGTGCAAGTCGCACTGCTGACCGCCCGTATCAACGAACTCACCCCTCACTTCAAGACGCATGCCAAGGACCATCACGGTCGTCGTGGTCTGCTGCGCATGGTGAGCCGTCGCCGCAAGCTCCTGGACTACCTCAAGTCCAAGGATGCAGAACGCTACACCGCGCTGATCGCCAAGTTGGGTCTGCGCAAGTAAGCCGGATCGCATGAAAAAACGCCTGGGTTAGTCCGCTAGCTCAGGCGTTTTTTACTTCGCGAACCCTAGTTTCGGAGTGCCGCACAGAGCGAAGCTGTGTCATTCCAATGAAATTCAGTCCCGCAAGGCCGAGTTTCGCTGGAATGGCATCGTGTTCTGAAAGCGCTTCGTACCCTGCGGAACGAATGCAAGCGTGTTGCTCGCATCCCGTCCCGCTTTCCAACAGGAGCAAAACATGAGCCTCTTCAATAAAGTCACCAAGTCGTTCCAATGGGGCGACAAGAAGGTCGTGCTGGAAACGGGCGAAATCGCCCGCCAGGCGAGCGGCGCCGTCGTCGTTGATATCGAAGGCACCGTCGTTCTGGCCACCGTCGTGGCTTCCAAGTCGGCCAAGCCCGGGCAGGACTTCTTCCCGCTGACCGTCGACTACATCGAGAAGACCTACGCCGCGGGCAAGATTCCCGGCAGTTTCTTCAAGCGCGAAGCCAAGCCCAGCGAACACGAAACCCTCACCAGCCGCCTGATCGACCGTCCGATCCGCCCGCTGTTCCCGGAAGGTTTCCTGAACGAAGTGCACGTGGTCATCCACACGTTGTCGCTCAACCCTGAAGTCGATGCAGACATCGCAGCCATGATCGGCGTCAGCGCCGCGCTGTCGATCTCCGGCATCCCGTTCACCGGTCCGATCGGTGCTGCGCGCGTGGGCTACATCAACGGTCAGTACGTGCTGAATCCGGGTCAGACCGCCCGCAAGGATTCGCAGATGGACCTGATCGTCGCTGGTACCGAAGCCGCCGTGCTGATGGTCGAATCCGAAGCCCTGCAGCTGAGCGAAGAAGTCATGCTCGGCGGCATCGTTTTCGGTCATGAGCAGTCGGTCATCGCCATCAACGCGATCCACGAACTCGTGCGCGAAGCCGGCAAGCCGCTGTGGGACTGGAAAGCGCCCGCAGAAGACGAAAGCTTCGTTGCCAAGGTCAACGGCCTGGCCGAAGAAAAGCTGCGTGCTGTCTATCAGATCCGCAGCAAGCAAGCCCGCACGCAGGCGCTGCGCGAAACCACCGCCGGCGTGATGTCGGCGCTGAAGGAAAGCGGCGAGCCGTTCGATTCGGGCAAGGTCAACGACCTGTTGTTCGCCATCGAATCGAAGATCGTGCGCAGCCAGATCCTCGAAGGCGAGCCGCGCATCGACGGTCGCGACACGCGCACCGTGCGCCCGATCGAGATCCGCAACTCGGTGTTGCCACGCACCCATGGTTCGGCGATCTTCACGCGCGGCGAAACGCAGGCGCTGGTCATCACTACGCTCGGCACCGAGCGCGACGCGCAGCGCATCGACGCGCTGGCCGGCGAGTATGAAGACCGCTTCCTGTTCCACTACAACATGCCTCCGTTCGCCACCGGCGAAGTCGGCCGCATGGGTTCGACCAAGCGCCGCGAAATCGGCCACGGCCGTCTGGCCAAGCGCGCCCTCGTGGCCGTGCTGCCGAGCAAGGAAGAATTTCCGTACACGATTCGTGTCGTCTCGGAAATCACCGAATCGAACGGTTCGTCGTCGATGGCTTCGGTCTGCGGCGGCTGCCTGTCGATGATGGACGCAGGCGTGCCGGTGAAGGCGCACGTCGCCGGCATCGCCATGGGCCTGATCAAGGAAGGCAACCGCTTCGCGGTGCTGACCGACATCCTGGGCGACGAAGATCACCTGGGCGACATGGACTTCAAGGTGGCCGGCACGACCGCCGGCATCACAGCGCTCCAGATGGACATCAAGATCCAGGGCATCACCAAGGAAATCATGCAGGTCGCGCTGGCGCAAGCCAAGGAAGCGCGCGTGCACATCCTCGGCAAGATGCAGGAAGCACAGGGCTCTGCCAACACCGAGGTGTCGCAGTTCGCGCCGCGCATGACCACGCTGAAGATCAATCCGGAAAAAATCCGCGACGTGATCGGCAAGGGCGGCGCCGTCATCCGCGGCCTGCAGGAAGAAACCGGCACGACGATCAACATCGACGAAGACGGCACCATCACGATCGCATCGACCGATCCGGAAAAGGCCGAAATCGCCAAGAAGCGCATCGAGCAGATCACGGCGGAAGTCGAAATCGGCAAGGTGTACGGAGGCCCGGTCACGAAGATCCTCGACTTCGGCGCTCTGATCAACCTTCTGCCCGGTAAGGACGGCCTGCTGCACATCAGCCAGATCGCCCATGAACGCGTCGAAAAGGTCACCGACTATCTGAGCGAAGGCCAGATCGTGAAGGTCAAGGTCCTCGAAACCGACGAAAAGGGTCGCGTCAAGCTGTCGATGAAGGCCTTGGTCGAGCGTCCGGCCGGCATGGAGTTCAGCGAGCGTCCGCGCGAAGACCGTGGCGGCGATCGTCGCGAGCGTTCGGACCGCAATGACCGTGGCGGCGATCGCGCACCGCGCGGCGACCGCGCACCGCGTTTCGAAGGCAACGACCGCAACGAGCGCAATGACCGTGGCGGCGACCAGCAACAACAGCCGCAGCAATCGTTCCAGCAGAACCAGCCGATGTCTGCGCCTGTCGAATCGAACGATCAGCAGCAGCCGGCGCAAGACGGTTTCCGTCGCGACTCGCAGTCCTGATGTCCGTGGCGGCGATATTCGCCGCTCGGTCTTGTGCAATCGACGTCCCTTCGCGGGACGTCGCAGCCTGGAATACCCATGAAAGCCATTGAGATCGAATCGTTCGGCGCTCCCGAAGTGCTGCGTCTGGTCGAACGTCCGGACCCTGTTGCGGGTGCCGGCGAATTGCTGATTCGCGTCGTAGCCAGCGGGGTCAACCGGCCCGACGTGCTGCAGCGAACCGGCAATTACCCGGTGCCGCCGGGCGCATCGGACCTGCCGGGGCTGGAAGTGGCCGGCGTGATCGTCTCCGGCGATGCGCAGGCCATGACAGAGGCAGGTTTTGCTGTCGGCGACCATGTCTGCGCGCTGGTCGCAGGCGGCGGTTATGCGGCGCTCTGCGTTGCGCCGGTGGCGCAGTGTCTTCCGGTGCCGAAGGGCTGGAGCGATGTCGAGGCCGCCACGCTGCCGGAGACTTTCTTCACGGTGTGGAGCAACGTTTTCGAGCGCGGACGTCTGCAAAAGGGCGAAACGCTGCTGGTGCAGGGCGGTTCCAGCGGCATCGGCGTGACGGCCATCCAGATCGCCAAGGCGATGGGCGCCACCGTGATCGTCACGGCAGGCAGCGATGACAAGTGCGCGGCTTGTGTGGCCTTCGGCGCCGATCACGCGATCAACTACAAGACGTCCGATTTCGTCGCGGAGGTCAAGCGCCTTACGGACGGCAATGGCGTCGACGTGGTGCTCGACATGGTGGCAGGCAGCTACGTGGCACGCGAGATCGAGTGCATGGCTGAAGATGGCCGTTTGGTGATCATCGGCGTGCAGGGTGGCGTCAAAGCCGAATTCAACGCCGGCATGGTGCTGCGAAAGCGCCTGGTCGTCACCGGTTCGACCTTGCGTCCGCGACCGTTGGCCTTCAAGGCTGCCATTGCCAAGGCATTGCGCGAAAAAGTGTGGCCGCTGCTCGAAAATGGCGCGGTGAAGCATTCGATCCACAGCACTTTTGCTGCGGACAACGGTGTGCAGGGCGGCCCGAGCGGCGCTGCCCAGGCGCACACCCTCATGGAATCTAACCAGCACATCGGCAAGATCGTGCTGACGTGGTGAACTGGAAAGAACAGAGATGACGACGCGGAAACTGATCGCCGGCAACTGGAAGATGAACGGCAGCCTTGCTGCAAACGAAGCACTGGTCAAGGCCTTGCTGCAAGGCATGAACGGTGACCCCGGCTGCGACGTGGCACTGTGCGTTCCGGCGCCTTACTTGTGGCAGGTGCAGACCTTGACCGCGAATTCGCCGGTGTCGGTCGGTTCGCAAGATGTGTCGGCCCAGTCGCATGGCGCCTTCACGGGTGAGAAGTCGGCTGCGATGCTCAAGGATTTCGGCATTCGCTTTGCGATCGTCGGACACTCTGAGCGTCGGCAGTACCACGGCGAAACCGATGAAGTCGTCGCTTCGAAAGCGGCGGCAGCGCTCGCGGCCGGCATCACGCCGATCGTATGCGTGGGCGAGACATTGGC
>JAQGMX010000162.1 GCA_028292145.1 Variovorax sp. | reverse complement strand
CGCCGGACAGCGCTTCGCCCGCCGGCAGCGGCGGCGGGCTCGGCTCCGGCGCCGGGTACACGAGCAGTTGCGCGGCAGGCTTCCACACCGTCCAGATGCGGAAGGTGCCGAGCGGAAAGCGCGTCTCTGCCGTCAGCGGCGGCACCGGATGCAGTCCGCGTCGTTCGGGCAGGAACGCAATCGCGACCGATTCGCTGCCTTGCGCCGGCACGTCGCTCCAGGCCCACTGGCCGCTGCCACGCACCGACAGCCCGATGCCGTAGCGCACGCTGCGCCGGGTGTTGTGCAGCACGACGCGGAGTACGGCGGCGCTGCCGGCGTGCTGCGCTTCCGGCGGCGTCAGATGCAGCGTCAATCCACGCAATGTCGCGTGCCCGACGTGCAGGCCGACGGCGACGCAGCCGGCGAGCATGAAGGTCAGCAGGTAGCCGAGGTTCAACTGGTAGTTGATCGACGCCACCAGCAGCACCACCAGCGTGGCGCCGAGCATCCAGCCGGCACGGGAAGGCACGATGTAGACGTTGCGCTGCGTGAGTTCTAGGGTGTCGCCCGGCGGCCGTCGCGACAGGAACCAGCCGTCGATACGTGCGCGTACGGCGGCCGGCAGGTTCACGGCAGGGGAACCGCTGCAATCATCGCGCGCACCTGCTCGAAAGCGCCGCGTCCGGCATCGCCGACAGGCGTCACGCGGTGGGCCACCGTCTGCGGCAGCACCGCCTGCACGTCGTCGGGCGCCACGTAGTCGCGGTTGGCCAGCAGCGCCTGCGCCTTGGCAGCCCGCAATATCGCGATGCCCGCGCGCGGCGACAGGCCCTGAAGGAACCAGCGGCCGTTCCGCGTCGCGGCGATCAGGTCCTGCACATAGTCGAGCAGCGGCGGCGCGGCATGAACCTGCTGCACGCGCTGCTGCAGCGCGTTGAGCTCCCCGGCATCGAGCAGCGCGGGGAGGGTGGCAAGCATTTCGCGGCGGTCGGCACCGGCGAGCAGTTCCCGCTCGGCGGCGCGGTCGGGGTAGCCGAGCGAAATCCGCATCAGGAAACGATCGAGTTGCGACTCCGGCAGCGCGAAGGTGCCGAGCTGATCGTGAGGATTCTGCGTCGCGATAACGAAGAAGGGTGTCGGCAACGGGCGGGTTTCGCCTTCGACCGTAACCTGCTTTTCTTCCATCGCCTCGAGCAGCGCGCTCTGCGTCTTGGGGCTGGCGCGGTTGATCTCGTCGGCCAGCAGCACCTGCGCAAAGATCGGCCCGGGATGGAACACGAAAGCCTGCTGGCCGCGGTCGTAGATGGCGACGCCCGACAGGTCGCCGGGCATCAGGTCGGCGGTGAACTGCACGCGCGAAAACTGCAGTCCGAAAGTGTGCGACAACGCGTGCGCCAATGTGGTCTTGCCGACCCCCGGAACGTCTTCGATCAGCAGGTGCCCACCCGCCAGGAGACAGGCCACGCAGTCGCGAACCTGGGCCTCCTTGCCCACAATCACCGTGTTAAGCTGACCGAGCAAACTGGCGAGCTTCGCGGCAACGTCCATTTTTGTATCCATATGCAAACAATACCGCAAGGCCCGCCGGCCCCACGCCGTGTGAGGTTGCCGACGACCGAGACATGGGAAAAACTGGTTACTTCACCCACCGCGACTGCTGGAAGCACGACATGGGCGACGGGCATCCCGAATGTGCTCAACGCCTCGACGCCATCGAAGATCGTCTGCTGCTGACCGGTGTCGGCGACGCCCTCGAACGCGGCGACGTACCGCTTGCAACGCTCCCCCAGATCACGCGCGCCCACAGCGTCGCGCATCTCGAACATCTTGAAGAGCTCAGCCAGCGCCTGATCGCCGACGAATCCGTCGGTGGTCCTGCGCATGCGCTGCTAGACCCAGACACCGTGCTGATGCGCTACACCGTGCTCGCAGCGCGCCGCGCAGCCGGCGCGGCCATCGCGGCGACCGATGCGGTGATGTCGGGGGAGATCGAGAACGCCTTCTGCGCAGTCCGGCCTCCCGGTCATCACGCCTGCCGCGAACAGGCGATGGGTTTCTGCTTTCTCAACAACGTCGCCATCGCCGCGCGCCATGCGCTCGAAGTGCATGGGCTGGAACGCGTGGCGATCGTCGACTTCGACGTGCACCACGGCAACGGCACCGAAGACATCCTGGCCGGCGATCCGCGCGTGCTGATGGTCGGCATCTTCCAGCACCCGTTCTATCCATTCGGCGATGTCGATCACCCGGCCGCGAACATGCTCAACCTGCCGGTTCCCGCCTATACGAAAGGCATGGACGTGCGCGAGCTGATCGAGATGATGTGGATGCCGCGGCTCGAGGAGTTCAAGCCGCAGATAATCTTCATCAGTGCCGGCTTCGATGCGCACCTCGACGACGATCTCGGCCAGTTGAGGCTCAACGAGCACGATTTCGCCTGGATCAACGAACGCATGCGCGGCGTGGCGCAGCGGCACGCAAAGGGGCGCATCGTGTCGATGCTCGAAGGCGGCTACAACCTCGACGCGCTGGCGACCAGCGTCGAAGCGCACATCCGCGTGCTGGCAGACCTTTGAATTTCGACATCTTCCTGCAGCGACTGGCGCAGATGCATGCCCAGAGCATCTGGATCGAGCTGGCCGCGCTTGCCGCCTGCGTTGGCCTGGCCTGGGGCGTGAGCCGCTGGTTCGGGCACGACCAGCCGAAAGACTCGATCTGGTTCGGCGCGCGCGTCTTCGACGGGCTGATGTTCCCGCTGCTCGCGCTGGTCTTCACCGATCTGGCGCGGCGCTGGGCGCTGGAATACCAGGTGGTCGTGGTGTTGCGCATCGCGGTGTCGGTGTTCGTTTCGCTCGTCGTCATCCGGCTCATCGCCCGCGTGATGCGCGCGGTGTTCCCAGGCTCTGCGCTGGTGGCGCTGGTCGAGCGCACGGTGTCGTGGGTTGCCTGGGTCGGCGCGGTGCTGTGGATTGTCGGGCTGCTTCAGCCGGTGCTGGCCGAGTTGGACCAGATCACGCTGGCGTTCGGCAAGACGCGCGTCAGCCTGTTGATGATCGTCCAGGGCGCGTTGTCGGCCGGCCTGGTGTTGGTGCTCGCACTGTGGATCGCCTCCACGATCGAGAAACGCATCCTGCGGACGCATGTGACCGACCTGTCGATGCGCCGCGTGGCATCGAACGCGGTGCGTGCCTTGCTGCTGCTGATCGGCCTGCTGTTCGCGCTCTCGGCCGTGGGGGTCGACCTTACGGCGCTGTCGGTGCTTGGCGGCGCGCTCGGCGTGGGACTGGGTTTCGGACTGCAGAAGCTGGCGGCCAATTACGTGAGCGGTTTCGTGATCCTGCTGGAACGCTCGATCCGGATCGGAGACAACGTCAAGGTCGACAACTTCGAAGGCCGCATCACCGACATCAAGACCCGCTACACGCTGATTCGCGCCGGCAATGGGCGCGAAGCCATCGTGCCGAACGAATCGCTCATCACCAGCCGGGTCGAGAACCTTTCGCTGGCCGATCTCAAGTTCAACATCACGACGAACATCGTCGTCGGCTACGACAGCGACGTGGCGCAGGTGCAGTCGATCCTGACAGGGGCCGCAGCGGCGCAGGCGCGTGTCATGACCGAGCCGGCACCGGTCGCCTACCTCGTGACCTTCGCGCCGGACGGGCTCGAATTCGTTCTCAATTTCTGGATAGCCGATCCGGACAAAGGGAAGGACAACGTGCGTTCGGCGATCAACATCGCGATCCTCGAGGGGTTGCGTGCCGCCGGGGTCGACATCCCATATCCGCAGCGGGTGCTACGTGTCGCCTCGTTGCCCGACGGGCTCGCTCCTGCAGCCCCGTCGGCGTCAGGGCTGCAACAGGATTCTTTATAATTGTTATAAAAAAGAACGACCGTTCTTTTCTCCTTCGTCGGCGGTTTTTTGGGGTGATCGAAACAGACACCCCCTCGGAAACACCGCCTCTAGAATGTTTTCCAAATTAACGGAGTCAACCCAATGAAGGTTCTGGTCCCAGTCAAACGCGTCGTCGACTACAACGTCAAGGTGCGCGTGAAGTCCGACGGCAGCGGCGTGGACATCGCAAACGTCAAGATGAGCATGAATCCCTTCGACGAAATCGCTGTCGAAGAAGCCGTCCGCCTCAAGGAGAAGGGCGTCGTCACCGAGATCATCGCCGTCTCCTGCGGCGACACGAAATGCCAGGAAACGCTGCGCACTGCGATGGCGATCGGCGCCGATCGCGGCATCCTGATCGAAACCACCGAAGAGCTCCAGCCGTTGGCCGTCGCCAAGCTGCTCAAGGCGCTGATCGACAAGGAACAGCCGCAGCTCGTCATCCTCGGCAAGCAGGCCATCGACGACGACGCCAACCAGACCGGCCAGATGCTCGCCGCGCTGGCCGATCTGCCGCAAGCCACCTTCGCCTCGAAGGTCGAAGTGGCCGACGGCAAGGTCACCGTGACCCGCGAAGTCGACGGCGGCGCCGAGACGCTCACGCTCACGCTGCCGGCCGTGGTCACGACCGACTTGCGCCTGAACGAGCCGCGCTACGTCACCCTGCCGAACATCATGAAGGCCAAGAAGAAGACCCTCGACGTCTTCAAGCCCGAAGACCTGGGCGTCGACGTCAAGCCGCGCCTGAAGACGCTGAAAGTCAGCGAGCCGCCGAAGCGCGGCGCCGGCATCAAGGTGGCCGACGTGGCCGCGCTTGTCGACAAACTCAAGAACGAAGCGAAGGTGATCTGAACATGACCGTACTAGTTATTGCCGAACACGACCACGCGACCGTCAAGCCCGCGACCCTCAACACCGTGACCGCAGCCATCGCCTGCGCGAGCGGCGACGTGCATGTGCTGGTGGCCGGCGCCAACGCCGCCGAAGCCGGCAAGGCTGCCGCGCAGATCGCCGGCGTCAGCAAGGTCATCGTCGCCGACAGCCCGTCCCTGGCCGAGAACCTGGCCGAGAACGTCGCCGCGCAGGTGCTCGCCATCGCTTCGAACTACAGCCACATCCTGTTCCCGTCGACCGCCAACGGAAAGAATGTCGCACCGCGCGTCGCAGCCAAGCTTGACGTCGCGCAGATCAGCGACATCACCAAGATCGACGCGCCCGACACCTTCGAGCGCCCGATCTACGCCGGCAACGCGATCGCCACCGTCCAGAGCAGCGATGCGACCAAGGTGATCACTGTGCGCACGACCGGTTTCGATGCGGCTGCGGCGACCGGTGGCAGTGCCACGGTCGAAATCGCCGAAGGCGTGGCCGACAGCGGCAAGTCGAGCTTCGTCGGACGCGAAGTGACCAAGAGCGAACGCCCCGAACTCACGGCGGCCAAGATCATCGTCTCGGGCGGCCGGGCGCTTGGCAGCTCGGAGAAGTTCCAGGAAGTGATGGCACCGCTGGCCGACAAGC
>JAQGMX010000121.1 GCA_028292145.1 Variovorax sp. | reverse complement strand
AGGGAATGAGCCGTTTCTACCGAGGCATCTACATCGTCTGGATCGCGCTGCGCTACGGTCTGGACGAGCTGGTCCTGACCAGTTTCCAGAAGCCGTGGCTGAAGATCGTGGCGCGCATCGTGTCGGTTGGGCGCAATCTCGATGCGCCGCGCGGCCAGCGTCTGCGCGAAGCGCTGGAGCGGCTGGGGCCGATCTTCGTCAAGTTCGGGCAGGTCCTGTCGACCCGGCGCGATCTGCTGCCGCCCGACATCGCCGACGAACTGGTCTGGCTTCAGGACCGCGTGCCGCCGTTTCCGTCGTCGGTCGCCATCGCGACCATCGAGCGCGCCTTCCGCCGCCCGGTCGCCGACATCTTCGAGCAGTTCGACGAGACGCCGATTGCCAGTGCCTCCATCGCCCAGGTGCATTTCGCCACGCTGCGCGATGCCAAGGGCAAGCTGCGCGACGTCGCGGTCAAGGTGCTGCGGCCCGGTATGCGCGGGATCATGGAGAAAGACCTGGCGCTGATGGCGATGATGGCCGGCTGGGTCGAGAGCCTGTCGGCCGACGGCAAGCGCCTGAAGCCGCGAGAGGTGGTGGCCGAGTTCGACAAGTATCTGCACGACGAGCTCGACCTGGTGCGCGAGGCAGCGAATGCCGCGCAGTTGCGTCGCAACATGGCCGAGCTGGAGCTGGTGCTGATCCCGGAGATGCACTGGGATTTCTGCCATCCCGAAGTCATGGTGATGGAGCGCATGAACGGCGTGCCGATCGCGCAGCTCGACCGCTTGCGCGCGGCCGGCGTCGACATTCCCAAGCTGGCCCGCGACGGCGTGACGATCTTCTTCACGCAGGTGTTCCGCGACGGTTTCTTCCATGCCGACATGCATCCCGGCAACATCCAGGTCAGCCTGGCGCCGGAAACGTTCGGGCGCTATATCTCGCTGGATTTCGGCATCGTCGGCACGCTGACCGAGTCGGACAAGGAATATCTGGCGCAGAACTTCGTCGCCTTTTTCCGGCGCGACTACAAGCGTGTGGCCGAACTGCACCTGGAGAGCGGATGGGTGCCCGAGGGCACGCGCATCGACGAACTCGAAGCCGCGATCCGCACCGTCTGCGAGCCGTATTTCGATCGGCCGCTGAAGGAAATCTCGCTCGGCATGGTGCTGATGCGCCTTTTCCAGACGTCACGACGCTTCCATGTGGAAATCCAGCCCCAACTGGTGTTGTTGCAGAAGACGCTCCTCAACATCGAAGGCCTGGGTCGTCAGCTCGACCCGGAACTCGATCTCTGGGCAACGGCGCAGCCATTCCTCGAAAAATGGATGATCGACCAGGTCGGTCCGAAGCGGTTGTTCGCGCAGTTGCGCGCCGAGGCACCGCGCTACGCGAAGTTGCTGCCGCAGTTCCCGCGCCTGATGCATGAGTTTCTCTCGCACCGGCCGGGAGACAACCGGCGCGAACTGCTGGAGCTGTTGCAGGCGCAGAAGCGGACCAACCGTCTGTTGCAGGCCATCGTCTACGGTGGCATGGGTTTTGTATTGGGTTTGCTTGCGATGCAGGTGTTGGTGCGCGTGCGTCTGTTCTGAAGAGCTGAAGGAGCCTCGCCGTGCTGTTGACCCTGGTCGCCGTTTACCTGCTGCTGACGATCGCCATCGGCCTCTTTGCTGCCCGGCGCGTCAAGAACACCACCGATTTCGCGATCGCGGGTCGGCATCTGCCGCTGTTCATGATCGTGACGACCACGTTCGCGACCTGGTTCGGGTCGGAAACGGTGCTCGGCATTCCAGCGAAGTTCATCGAAGGCGGCCTTCACGGCGTGATCGAAGACCCGTTCGGCGCCGGCACCTGCCTGATCCTGGTCGGCCTGTTCTTCGCCGGCAAGCTCTACCGCATGACGTTGCTGACGATCAGCGACTATTACCGCGAGCGCTACGGCCGGGTGGTGGAGGTGGCTTGTTCGATCATCATCATGCTGAGCTACCTGGGCTGGGTATCGGCGCAGGTGACGGCGCTGGGGCTGGTGTTCAATCTGCTGTCCGCCGGCGTCATCAGCGTGCCGGTGGGAATGACGATCGGCGTGATCTCGATCCTCGCTTACACGCTGTTCGGCGGCATGTGGTCGGTGGCGGTGACCGATTTCATCCAGATGATCATCCTGGTGGTCGGTCTGGCCGTGATCGCCGTCTTCGCCGGGAACATGGCGGGCGGCGCCGATAAGGTGATCGCGTTCGCCACGAGCAAGGATCTGTTCAGGTTCTGGCCGGAGCCGAACCTGCGCGACATGGTCTTTTTCTTCGCGGCGGCCATCACGATGATGCTCGGCTCGATACCGCAGCAGGACGTGTTCCAGCGCGTGATGTCGGCCAACAGCGTCAAGGCCGCGACGCGCGGCCCGGTCATCGGCGGTATCGCGTACATCCTGTTCGCCTTCGTGCCGATGTTCCTGGTGGCGAGCGCCTTGCTCATCATGCCGGAGCAGGCGGCGCAGTTGCTGAGGGACGATCCGCAGAAGGTTCTACCCACGCTGGTGCTCGAAAAGATGCCGTTCGTGATGCAGGTGCTGTTTTTTGGTGCACTTTTGTCGGCCATCAAGTCCACTGCGTCGGCGACGCTGCTGGCGCCGAGCGTGACGTTCACCGAGAACATCTGGCGTCAGTTCCGCCCCTCCGGCACCGATCGCGAGAATCTGCGCACCATGCGGATCACCGTGCTGGTCTTCAGCGCCGCCGCGCTGACGTACGCGATCCGCATGGAAGGCACGCCGATCTACGAACTGGTGTCGGGCGCGTACCAGGTGCCGCTGGTGGGCGCTTTCGTGCCGCTGGTGTTCGGGCTCTACTGGAAGCGGGCGAGCACGCAGGGCGCGGTGGCGTCGGTGACGCTCGGCGTGGGCGTCTGGCTGCTGTTCCTCGGAACGCCGCTGGGTGTCGATTTCCCGGCGCAGCTCGCCGGCGTGCTTTCGGCGGCAGTCGGCATGGTCGCCGGTTCGCTGGCGCCGCAGTGGGTGTCCAACACGCGCACGCCGCACCGGCCGCTGGCCACCGCGCCGGACTGAAGGCATCTGTTCGCGGCCCCGTCTGGCCGGGCGCGAGGGGTAGGACGGCGCCCTATAATCATGGGCTTTGCGAGCGGCCGCTGTGTCGCATTTTCTCCCCCCGATCCCATGCCTATTTACGCCTACAAGTGCAGTTCCTGCGGCTTCGCCAAGGATGCGCTGCAAAAAATGTCCGACGCCCCGCTCACGGTGTGTCCGGCATGCGGCGCGAGCACATTCCAGAAACAGGTGACAGCCGCGGGCTTCCAGCTCAAGGGTTCCGGCTGGTACGTGACCGATTTCCGCGAAGGCGGCGGCAAGAAGCCGGCGGAGGGCGGTGCTTCGAAGAGCGAAGGCGCTGAAAAGGGCGGAGACAAGAGTGCATCGTCCGAAGGCGGCACCAGCGCACCGGCTGCAGCGCCGGCTGCGGCGCCTGCGGCCAGCACGGCACCGGCTTCTTCGCCCGCGCCCGCGCCCGCAGCGTCATCGAAGAAGGACTGAGGTTCCGCCATGCATGCGCTGCGCAAATGGCTGCTCTCCGGGCTGCTGGTCATCGTGCCGCTGGTTATCACGCTGGGCGTGCTGAACTGGATCATCGGCACGCTCGACCAGACGCTCTGGCTGCTGCCGAGCGATTGGACCGACTGGCTAAACGCGCACCGCGTGCGCGGCCTGGGCGTGCTGCTCACGCTGGCCATCCTGCTGGTCGTCGGCGCCGTCGCGAGTAATTTCGTCGGCAAGCGGCTGCTCGGCTGGGGCGATGCCGTGGTGCGCCGCATTCCTGTGGTGCGTTCGATCTATTCGAGCGTCAAGCAGGTGTCGGACACGCTGTTCTCCGAGAACGGCAACGCGTTCCGCACCGCGGTGCTGATCGAATGGCCGCGTCCGAATTCATGGACGATCGCCTTCGTCACCGGCACGCCCGGCGCCGAGGTGCTGGAGCATCTGGGCGGCGGCGAATACCTCGGCGTCTACGTGCCGACCACGCCGAACCCGACCGGCGGCTATTTCGTGATGCTCAAGCGCAGCGACTGCATCGAACTCAAGATGAGCGTGGACGAAGCGCTCAAGTACATCGTCTCGATGGGCGTGGTCGTTCCCGGCGGCCCCGCGACCATCGCTGTCAACCCACAACGCGCCAACGGCGCCCGAACCTGAAAACGACTTCCATGCCCATCCGATCACACATGCGTTCCCACTATTGCGGCCTCGTCACCGAAGCCATGATGGGCGAAACCGTCACCCTGTGCGGCTGGGTCAACCGCCGCCGCGACCACGGCGGCGTGATCTTCATCGACGTGCGCGACCGCGAAGGTTACGTGCAGGTCGTCTGCGACCCCGACCGCGCCGCGACCTTCGCCACCGCCGAAGACCTGCGCAACGAGTTCTGCGTGCAGGTAACCGGCTTGGTGCGCGCGCGTCCAGAAGGCACGACCAACGACGGCCTGAAGAGCGGCAAGATCGAAGTGCTCTGCCACGAACTGAAGGTCCTGAACCCGTCGGTGACGCCGCCGTTCCTGCTGGACGACGACAACCTCTCGGAAACCACCCGCCTCACGCACCGCGTGCTCGACCTGCGCCGCCCGGCGATGCAGCGCAACATGATGTTGCGTTACAAGGTGACGATGGAGGCGCGCAAGTTCCTCGACGCGAACGGCTTCATCGACATCGAGACGCCGATGCTCGGCAAGTCGACGCCCGAAGGTGCGCGCGACTATCTCGTGCCCAGCCGCGTGCACGACGGCAGTTTCTTCGCGCTGCCGCAGTCGCCGCAGCTCTTCAAGCAGTTGCTGATGGTGGCCGGCTACGACCGTTACTACCAGATCGTCAAGTGCTTCCGCGACGAGGACCTGCGCGCCGACCGCCAGCCCGAATTCACGCAAATCGACATTGAGACCTCGTTCCTGACGGAAGAAGAAATCCGCGAGATGTTCGAGGGAATGATCCGCAAGGTGTTCCGCGAAGCCGCATCGATCGACCTGCCCGTGTTCCCAACGATGTCGTACGGCGACGCGATGTTCAAGTACGGCTCCGATAAGCCCGACCTGCGCGTGAAGCTCGAATTCACAGAACTGACGGAGCTCATGAAGCGCGTCGAATTCAAGGTGTTTTCGAACGCCGCGACGATGAAGGACGGCCGCGTGGTCGCCTTGCGCGTACCCGGTGGCGGTGCCGAAGGCGGCATGTCGCGCGGCGAGATCGACGCGTACCAGGAATTCGTCAAGATCTACGGCGCCAAGGGTCTGGCCTACATCAAGGTCAATGACGCGGCAGCCGGTCGCGAAGGCCTGCAGAGCCCGATCGTGAAGAACCTCGACGACGCCACGCTGTCCGAAATCATCGCCCGCACGGGTGCCCGCAACGGCGACATCCTGTTCTTCGGCGCCGACAAGGAAAAGATCGTCAACGATGCCATCGGCGCGCTGCGCGTGAAGATCGGCCACAGCGCGTTCGGCAAGAAGGCCGGGTTGTTCGACGACCGCTGGGCGCCGTTGTGGGTGGTCGACTTCCCGATGTTCGAGTTCGACGAGGACGGCCAGCGCTGGTCCGCCGTGCACCATCCGTTCACGGCACCGAAGGACGGTCATGAAGACCTGATGGACACGGCGCCCGAAAAATGCATTGCCAAGGCCTACGACATGGTGCTGAACGGCATCGAGATGGGCGGCGGTTCGGTGCGTATCCACCGTGAGGAAGTGCAGAGCAAGGTGTTCCGCGCGCTCAAAATCAATGCCGAAGACGCGCAGCTCAAGTTCGGTTTCCTGCTCGACGCGCTGCAGTACGGCGCGCCGCCGCACGGCGGTATCGCCATCGGCCTCGATCGCCTGGTTATGCTGATGACCGGTGCGGATTCGATCCGCGACGTGATCGCCTTCCCGAAAACCCAGCGCGCGCAGGACCTGCTGACCATGGCGCCGAGCCCGGTCGACGAGAAGCAACTACGCGAACTGCACATTAAGCTGCGGAACGTCCAGCCGGCGGTCTGAGCGAGCCGAACAAAAAAAGGGGAGCACGATCGACGTGCTCCCCTTTTTTGTTTCCGGTCGACAGCAGCTTTGAACTGCTGCCGACTTTGCTCAAATCGCCAAATCGGCGTTCTGCTTCGGAAGCTTCGGCGCAACCGGCTTCGACGGTGTCTGGTTCGCCTGCGGTGCCGTCGATTCCTGTTTGACAGGCACGGTCTGGTCGATCATCGGCGGCGGCGTCAGTTGCAGAACCTGGGCGGTCGATGCCCATTCCTGGTAGACGCGGTCCGGGCGATCGTTCAGCTGCGTGCCGTAGCTCGGCACCAGTTCGCGGATCTTCGCTTGCCATTGCGGCGTGGCAAGCTTGTCCTTGAACACCTTCTTCATCAGGTCGAGCATGATCGGCGCTGCGGTCGACGCACCCGGCGATGCGCCGAGCAGGCCGGCGATGCTGCCGTCCTGCGAGCTGACGATCTCCGTGCCCAGCTTGAGCACGCCGCCCTTGTCCTTGTCGCGCTTGATGACCTGGACGCGCTGGCCGGCCTGCCAGAGGCGCCAGTCTTCCTTCTTTGCATTCGGGAAGTATTCCTTCAGCGCCTTCATGCGGTCGTCGTCCGAGAGCATCAGCTGTCCGGCGAGGTATTCGACCAGAGCATATTGGTCGACGCCGACCTTCACCATCGGCCAGACGTTGTGCGGCGTCGTGCTGGTGAGGATGTCGAGGTACGAGCCTTCCTTCAGGAACTTGGTCGAGAAGGTGGCGAAGGGCCCGAACAGGATCACGCGCTTGCCGTCGAGGACGCGGGTGTCGAGATGTGGCACCGACATCGGCGGAGCGCCGACCGAAGCCTTGCCGTAGGCCTTGGCCAGATGTTGTTCGGCAATGGCCGGGTTGTCGGTGACCAGGAACGAGCCGCCGACCGGGAAGCCTGCGTAGTCCTTCGCTTCCGGAATGCCCGACTTCTGCAGCAGGTGCAGTGCACCGCCGCCCGCACCGATGAAGACGAATTTCGCGTCGGTCTGCGTCGCGGTGCCGTCCTTGAGGTTCTTGTAGGCCACGCGCCAGGTGCCGTCAGCATTGCGCGTGATGTCCTGCACCTCGCTCGACACCTTCAACGAGAAGTTGGGCTGTTTCTGCAGATGCCCGACGAACTGGCGTGTGATCTCGCCGAAGTTCACATCGGTACCGATCGGCGTCCATGTCGCAGCAATCTTCTGCTTCGGGTCGCGTCCCGTCATCATCAGCGGAACCCACTTCTTGATCTGTTCAGGATCTTCCGAGTACTGCATGCCGCCGAACAGCGGGCTTGCCTTGAGCGCCTCGTAGCGCTTCTTCAGGAAGGCGCGGTTTTCGTCGCCCCACACGAAACTCATGTGCGGCGTGGAATTGATGAAGGTACGCGGGTTCTGCAGCACGCCACTCTTGACCTGCGAAGCCCAGAACTGGCGCGAGATCTGGAAAGCCTCGTTGATTTCGATGGCTTTCGAAATCTCGACCTTGCCGTTCTTGTCTTCGGGCGTGTAGTTCAATTCCGCCAGAGCAGAATGGCCGGTGCCGGCGTTGTTCCAGCCGTTCGAGCTTTCCTCGGCGACCTTGTCCAGCCGTTCGACCATTTCCATCGACCAGCCGGGCTCCAGGTCCTGCAGCAAGACGCCGAGCGTCGAGCTCATGATGCCGCCGCCGATCAGCATCACTTCCACCTTGCGTGGTTCGGCTGCGTGCGCGGGGAGGAGCGCGAGCGACAAGCCCAGGGACAAAGCCAGACCCGCCAGCGGCGCGTACGTTCTTTTCAAAATCATTTCGTTCAAACCCATGGAAACGGAAGCGCTGTCTGAATGCACATGCGATACAACAGTGCGGCGCAAAAAATCATCAAGTGTGTTTAAGTGTCAATCAGGGATTTTACCGGTGTTGAGAAAATGAAAGATTTCAAGATCCCAGAGTCCATCCTGGTCGTAATCCATACCCCCGCGCTTGACGTGCTGCTCATTCGACGTGCCGATGCGGCGGAGTTCTGGCAATCGGTGACCGGCAGCAAGGACCATCTGGAAGAAGACCTTGCATACACCGCAGCACGCGAAGTCGGCGAAGAGACCGGCATCGACTGCATGCCGGGCAGCCCGCTGGCGGCAACGCTGCGCGACTGGCAATTGCAGAACGTCTACGACATCTATCCGCAATGGCGCGCCCGCTATGGCCCGGGCGTGACGCGAAATACCGAGCATCTGTTCGGCCTGAGCGTGCCCGAGCGCATCGTGCCGGTGCTGGCGCCGCGCGAGCATATCGACTGGAAGTGGCTGCCGTTCCGCGACGCTGCCGATGCCTGCTTTTCTCCCTCGAACGCGGAAGCCATTCTGCTGCTGCCACAATTCGCGCCATGAACGCGACCGCGCACACCTTCAGGGTGGCGACTTACAACATACACAAGGGCGTGCAGGGCATCGGGCCGGCGCGGAGGCTGGAGATCCACAACCTCGGCCATGCCATCGAGCAACTCGATGCGGACATCGTCTGTCTGCAGGAAGTGCGCAAGATGAACCGGCAGGGCGCGCAGCAGTTCGCCCGCTGGCCGGACATGCCGCAGGCCGAGTTCCTGGCGCCCGAGGGCTATACCGCCGTCTACGAAACCAACGCCATCACGCGTCACGGCGAGCACGGCAATGCGCTGCTCACGCGCTGGCCGGTGGTCCGCCAGAACCATCACGACATTTCCGACCATCGATTCGAGCAGCGCGGGCTGCTGCATGTGGTGATCGACGTGGACGGCCTCACGGTGCATGCCATCGTGGTGCATTTGGGGCTCATCAAAGGCAGCCGAGTGCGGCAGATCGCCCGCATGCGCGAATTCATCGAGCGCGAGATACCCAACGATGACGCCGTCATCGTCGCCGGCGACTTCAACGATTGGGGCGCGCGCATGCGTTATGCGATGAATGCGATGGGCATGCGCGATTCGAGCGACCTGCGCGGCCCGTCGACGCTCACCTACCCGTCGCGATTGCCGGTGACTCAGCTCGATTTCATCTACGCACGCCAGCTCGCGCCCGTGGCCTGCAGCGTTCCACGCGGGCCGATCTGGACGCGCATGTCCGACCATCTGCCGCTCATCACCGACTTTTCGCTCTCGAACCGATAGCGCGCCGACGAGGCTGCGTGCGCTTCCGGCAAGCTTCGACAGGGATTCAATCACTGCTAGGATTTGGGCATGCTCACGAAAACCGACGTCCCCGACGACACCGCCACCAGCGCATTTGCAGCGTCACGCGAACTTGACGAGGGCGTTCCGATGTCCGTGAAGATTCGCGAGCGGCTGGTCGCGGCAAAGAAACGTTTTAACGCCAACGACAACATCGCCGACTTCCTGCAACCCGGCGATATGGATGCGTTGCTCGACGAGGTCGAGATCAAGATGAAGGGCGTGCTCGAGAGCCTCGTCATCGACGTCAAGAACGACCACAACACCGACAACACCGCCCGGCGGGTGGCCAAGATGTACCTCAACGAGGTGTTTCAGGGCCGTTACGTCCCGCCGCCGAAGCTGACCGAATTCCCCAATGCCGAGCACCTGAACGAGCTGATGATCGTCGGCCCGATCACGGTGCGCAGTGCCTGCTCGCATCATTTCTGCCCGATCATCGGCAAGCTCTGGATCGGCATCATGCCCAACGAGCACACCAACGTGATCGGTCTTTCGAAGTACGCGCGGCTCTCCGAATGGGTCATGGGCCGGCCACAAATCCAGGAAGAAGCGGTTGTACAACTCGCCGACCTGATCCAGCAGAAGACCCAACCGGACGGCCTGGCGCTGGTCATGGAAGCGGAACATTTCTGCATGGCCTGGCGCGGCGTGAAAGAAATGGACAGCAAGATGATCAACTCCGTCATGCGCGGTGTCTTCCTGAAAGACCCGAACCTGCGGCGCGAATTCCTTTCACTCCTGCCGCGAAAGCGCTGAACGCCATGCTCGTACGACTTCTCTATGCCAGCCGTGCCGTCGATGCCAGCCCCGGCGCCATCGATGCGATCCTGGCGCAATCCCGCGCCCACAATCCGGCCTGCGGCGTGACCGGCATCCTCTGTTACGGCAGCGGAATTTTTTTGCAGGCAATCGAGGGAGGGCGTGCCACGGTGAGCGAGCTGTACGGCCACATCCAGAAAGATTTGCGCCATAAGGACGTGGTGCTGCTGCATTACGAAGAAATCAGCGAGCGTCGGTTCGGCGGCTGGACGATGGGGCAGGTGAATCTCACCAAGATCCACGTCGCGACGCTGCTGCGCTACTCGGAACGCGCAGAACTCGACCCGTATGCCGTCTCGGGCAAGGTCTCGCTGGCGTTGCTTGAGGAGCTGATGGCCACCGCGGCGATCGTGGGACGCAACTGAAGGCTGCAGCTTGACGGCTCTGTTCGGTTGCGACTTCTCTAGCGCGCCCAGCGCACGCAAGCCGATCGTCGTGGCGCTGGGCAGCGTGCGCAGCGGTCGCGTGGCCCTGTCCAGGCTCCTGAGCTTCCCGACACTCGAAGGCTGGGCGGCCTGGATGCACGAAACGCCCGCATGGATCGGCGGTTTCGACTTTCCGTTCGGACTGCCGCGCGAACTCGTCGAAAAGCTCGGCTGGCCGACGCAGTGGCACGACCTGATGACCCATTACGCGAGCCTCTCGCGCGCCGAAATCCGTACGGCATTCGCTGGCTTCTGCGATACACGCCCGGTCGGCGGCAAGTTCGCGCACCGGGCGACGGATCTGCCTGCGGGCTCCAGTCCGTCGATGAAATGGGTCAATCCGCCGGTCGCGTTCATGCTGCACGCTGGCGTGCCACGCTTGCTCGACGCCGGCGCAGCGCTGCCGGGCCTGCATGAGCCCACGGGCGCGACGCGCATCGCGCTGGAGGCGTATCCCGGCATGCTGGCGCGCGAGCTGATTGGCCGGCGCAGTTACAAGGCGGACGACACGGCACGTCAGACCGCAGAACGCTGGGTCGCACGTGCGGATCTGGTTTCGGCGCTGGAGCGCGGCGCCACACGGCTGGGATTGCGTCTGGCTTTGACGCATGCACAGCGCGACATGCTGCTTGCAGATGCACAAGGCGATCGGCTGGATGCCGTGCTGTGCCTCGTTCAATCGGCTTGGGCTTCGGTCCAGCGCGGATATGGGCTGCCGCTCCAGATCGATC
>JAQGMX010000120.1 GCA_028292145.1 Variovorax sp. | reverse complement strand
CGAACTCGGCGAAACCATCGAAGCGCGAGCCGCCGACGATCTGACGCCGATCGACGCGCGCGACGCCCCGCGCGAGCTGCGCCCGCTGGTCGAGGCGACGACGCGCGTCATGAGCCGTCTGCAGTCGCTGCTCGATCACCAGAAGCGCTTCGTCCGCGACAGCGCGCATCAGCTGCGTACCCCGCTCGCCGTGCTGAAGGCGCAGGTGCAGTCGGCGCGCCGGGGCGACATTCCGCCCGAGCAGGCGCTGGCCGAGATCGATCACACCGTAGCGCGCGCCACCGCGCTGGCCAACCAGATGTTGTCGCTCGCCAAGGTCGAGCAATTGCGCCAGCAGCCCGAATCCAGCAAGGTCGATTTCGGCGACGTGGTGCGCGAGGTGGCGCTGGACGTTTCGCCGCTGATCGCCGACAAGGCGCTGGATTTCGAGCTCGATGCCAGCGTCGTGCCGGTGCATGCGCACCTCTGGATGTTGCAGGAACTGAGCCGCAACCTGGTGCACAACGCGATCAAGCACAGCCCGCACGGCGGCGCGCTCACGGTCCGGGTGCGGGTCGAGCAGGAGCCGGGGATTTCGGGCGACATCGGCGTGGCGGTGCTGGAAATACAGGATGCCGGGCCGGGCATCTCGGACGAATTGCGCCAGCGCCTGTACGCGCCCTTCTCCGCCGGCGACATGGCCAGCGGCTCTGGACTCGGGCTGGCGATCTGCCGCGAAATCGTGCAGACGCTCGGCGGAACGATCGCGCTTGAAAACCGGGAGTCCGGCAGCCATATCGACGGACTGGACGCCACGGTACGGCTTCCGCTGGAACAAGGTTAATGACAAACACCGGAATGGACCGTCTTCGCATCGACAAGTGGCTCTGGGCCGCACGCTTTTTCAAGACCCGCTCGCTGGCTGCGGAAGAGCTTGGCAAGAACCGGGTGCAGGTGAACGGCGACGTCGTCAAGGCATCGCGGGAACTGAAGGCCGGCGACCGGGTTTCCCTGCGGCAAGGGTCGACCATCCGTCATGTGAAGGTGCTCGGCATCAGCGGCCAGCGTGGCCCGGCGCCGGTCGCGCAAAAGCTGTACGAAGAAACAGCCGAAAGCATCGCCGCGCAGGAAGAAGCCCGCGAGCAACGGCGGCTGGGCAGCGAACCGGCGCTGACGATCGTCCAGGGCCGGCCCACGAAGCGCGAACGGCGCGATTTGGACGGTGCAGCGCACGGCTGGGGATCGCGCTGGAGCGCCAGCGTCGACGGGGACGACGGCAGCTGAGTTATCCGAATGGCGTATGGCTGCGGCTGGCGATCTGCCGCAGACTGACGCGAAGGAAACCAGCCATGGAAAACGTACTTTTCTCCAGCGGAGAGTGGGCGATGATCGTGCTCGCCGTGGCGGGAGCCGGACTGTGGGCCCTGATGTCGCTCAATCGGCTGCCGCAGGTGCTGCGTACCGAAATCAGCAGACGTGTGGAGCATTCGATCGTGGTCGAGCACGATACAGGCGCCGACAAGCGCTGACGCGGCCCCGAAATCCGGCTACTGCAGTGTGGAGGGTGCGAAATCCGTCGGTGGGCTGACGAACATCGGCGGTAGGTCTTCGCCGAGACGCGGACCGTCGTGGCCGCTCAGGGACTGGAGCGCGACGTAGCCGTTCGCCAGCGCCTCATGGTACGTCGCGACCGGGGAGTCGGACACGTCGAACGGCTCGTACAGGCCCACCTCGTCGCTCTCTTCCTGCAAAACCCAGAAAAACAATCCCGGCCACGGTTCGTCGACGGTCAATGCCAGCCGGCGAAGTTCGCGCAGCGTCGAAGAGTTGCTTGCCGCGATTCTGTTTGCCTTGTTCATACTGCGCTCCATACGAAATGTCGATGTAGCGTTTGTACGGGGGTCGCCTTTCAAAACGAAGTGTTTAGTTCACACTTTTTACGCAAATTGTTACGCTTTCTGAAGTTATGCCGTAACGGTGACAGATTGCTCAATTCGGTCTGCCAAGAACGCCGCATCTCGCGCCACGCCTGAAAAGCGACCCGATCCCCAGGTGTGCAACCACGGCAGCCCCAGGAAATAAAGTCCGGCCTGACCGGTGACGCCGCGCACATGCATTGGCTCCCCGCGACCGTTGAACACCGGCGCGTCCACCCAGCCGAAGTCAGGCAGGAAGCCGATGCACCAGACCACGCTGGTGATTCCGGCCGCGCGCAGGCTCAGCCTGGTCCGCTCCTCTTCGGGCTCCCACACGGGCACGTACGGGCCGCCCGGCGGCGCGTCGATGCCGTTCGCGGCAATGAATTTGTCGATGGACGCGTTGATGCCGTTGAAAATGCCGTCGGCATGGTCGAGGTGCTCGCGCAGGTTGGGCTGGAATGCCAGCGTGTCGCCGTCGAGGCCGGTCATCAGCCCGTAGAGTTCCATCCCTTCCAGCGCGAAGCGTCGCAGATCGATGTCCCGACCGCCGTCGCGGCCGGTCACGTAATGATTGGTGTTGTCGCGCACGCCCTCGCGCAGCGGATGCTGCGTCACCGGCATGTCGTAGTAGTTCATGTCGGCCAGCCAGTCGACCACATCCTTGCCGCGGTAGAAACGCGCGCAACGCGGCGCATTGCCGGTCGCAAGATGCACCTTTCGGCCGGCCAGGTGCAGGTCTTCGGCGATCTGCGCGCCCGATTGCCCGCAGCCCACGACCAGCACCGCGCCCTCGGGCAGCTGCGCCGGATTGCGGTACTGCGCCGAATGGAACTGCGTGACCGATGCCGGCAGCCGCTCGGCCATGCGCGGCACCACCGGCTTGTGATAGCCGCCGGATGCCACGACCACCTGCCCGGCCGTGAAGACACCCGCGCTGGTTGCCACCGTGAAGACGTCGGCGTCGCCCGTCCGCGAGATCTTCTCGACCGTCACGCCTTCGAGCGCCGGCGGCTTCACCTGTTCGACGAAGCCGGCCAACCAGGCGTTGATCTCGTCCTTGACCATGAAGCCGTGCGGATCGCTTCCGTCGTAAGACCAGCCGGGCAGATTGCACTGCCAGTTCGGCGTGACGAGGCAGAAAGAATCCCAGCGCTGCGTTCGCCAGGAATGCACCAGGCTGCGCTTCTCGATCACCAGATGATCGATGCCGCGCTGCTGGAGGCAATGGCTCAGCGACAGCCCGGACTGGCCGCCGCCGACGATGACGACGCTGTAATGCGTCACGGAGGGATCGATGGGCGTGGATGACATGGTGGAAGTACCTCTGGAATCGGTCGGATCGATCGGATCAGTCGAAAGCCACCACAGCGACGCGTGCGTCCGGCTGGTCCTGGAAGCGGGCGGCCTGGCTTTCGATCTCGGCGAGCTGGTCCATCGCCTGCGAACAGGCGAAGCCGAACTTGGCCCGCACCCGCTCGGATGCGATGCCGAGCGCCTCGCGCGAGCGCGCGACGAAATCGGCCAGCGCGTAGCTTTCGCCCGGCGTCAGGAAGTCCTGCACGACGAGCGAAGGCGAGTAACAGCGGAGCTCGCTCTGGTCGGGCCAGCGGACGCGGAAATGCATGACGGGCATGGATTGCTTTCAAGGTGCTGCCGGTAGAGCAGCGAATGGCGGGCGGCGCTGGCCGCCCAGCTGAAGCGCGCGCCGAGGCGTGCGGCCGACTGCGCGATGCGCGCGTCGGAACGGCAGGTGATGGCGCGATGCAGCGCATCGGCAATCGACCTGGCATCGAGCGGATCGGCCCAGCTGCAGTCGTCGTCGCGCAGGTATTCGGTGAACGGCGCCATGCGGGAAACCGCGACTGGCACGCCGCTG
Organism: Variovorax sp.; assembly: GCA_028292145.1. Taxonomy (GTDB): domain Bacteria; phylum Pseudomonadota; class Gammaproteobacteria; order Burkholderiales; family Burkholderiaceae_C; genus Variovorax. Next base: position 291 of record JAQGMX010000120.1, on the reverse strand, counting down.
GCCAGCGCCTCGAGCACGACGAGGCCGAAGCCCTCGTTGAGCGACGGCATCGCGACCACATCGGCCAGCCGGTAGAGACCGGGCATGTCGGCGTCGGCGAGCGGACCGGTGATCAGCAGGGGTTGCAGCGGTCCGGTCGCGATGCCGTGCCGGACGGCCAAGGCGTCGAAAGCCTGCCGATACATCGTGTGATCGAGCAGGCTCGCGCCGCCGGCGACGACCAATTGCGCCATCGGCCAGCGGTGGCGCATCTGCACGAAAGCTTCCAGCAACCGTAGCGTGTTCTTGCGC
>JAQGMX010000114.1 GCA_028292145.1 Variovorax sp. | reverse complement strand
ATTTTCGGGAAGCCCGACTACGCGGCCGTCATCGACGACATGCGCAAGGCGCTCAGCGCTTGAGCTTCTCGTTGTAGACCTTGTCGGTCACTGGCGCGCGGTCGGTGTCGACGGCGCCGCTCTCCGCATCCTTGAAGGCTTGCTTGCCGACTTCGGTCGCCTCGCCGCCCGGGTTTTTCTGGCTTTCCGATGACTGATCGCGCTCGTGCGGCAGGCGCGGTGCGGTTTCCCCTTCCTGCTCGACCTTCGTGCGGCCGTCTTCGCCATTCTTTGCCGGCTCTGCCGCATCGCGGTTGGCCTTCGGTTGCGGCGTTCCAGCGCTTTTCTCCTGCGGTTCGTTGCTCGGGGACGGGGTCTTGTTCGTGTTGTCGGTCGTCATGAATGTCCTTTTTCGTCGTTGCCCGTTTCTGAACCGGGCCGCCATTTGCGACGGTAGGACCGGCCAGCTGCTGAATGTAGGATCGTCGGCGATGTCCTCACTCCCTAACTCCAACGGCCTCCAGAACCCGCGCGACCTGGCCCTCGCGAACACCTTGCGCGTCCACGGTTTTGCGTCCGTCGAGCCCGGCCCGCGGCTGATCGTGCTCGGCGGCGTGCATGGCGATGAGACCTGCGGCACCGTCGCCATCGAGCGCGTGCTGGCGGAAATCGACGGCGGCGCGCTGCGTCTTCTGCGCGGTCAGCTGACGATGGTGCCGGTGGCCAATCCGCTGGCGCGCCAGCTGAAGCAGCGCGAAGGCGAGCGCAACCTGAACCGCACCTTCCGTCCCAGCCAAACCCCGGTCGACTACGAGGGCCGCATCACAAACCTGCTGTGTCCGCTGCTCGACCGCCACGACGTGCTGCTCGACCTGCATTCGTTCACCAGTCAGGGCGAGGCCTTCGCCATGATCGGCCCGCGCGACAACCCGGGTCCGCTCGAACCGTTCTCGCGCGCTGCCGAAGAAGGCTTGCTGGCGTTGCACATCGGCACCTCGCGCGTCGTCGAAGGTTGGCTCGACATCTACGCCGCCAGCCTCGCACAGCGCGCGGGCGGTGTGGCTGCAGACGGCGCGGCGCTGGCTTTCGGCTGGGGCACCAACGAATACATGCGCAGTCGCGGCGGCTACGGCGTCACGCTCGAATGCGGCCAGCACCGCGACCCCGCGGCGCCCGACGTGGCGCACCGCGCGATCCATGCCGCGCTGCGCCTGCTCGGCATGGTCGAAACGCCCGAAGGTACGCCGCCGCCGGTGCATCCCTCGCTGCTACGGCTCGTGAGCGTGGTCGACCGGCTGGACGAGGGCGACCGGTTCGTGCGCGAATGGTCGACTTTCGACCCGGTGTCGAAGGGTGAGCCGATCGGCACGCGTGCGGACGGCACGATGCTGCATGCCGAGCAGGACGGCTTTCTGGTGTTCCCGAACGCGACGGCCATCCTCGGCACCGAATGGTTCTACTTCGCGGTGGCGAGCGAGCGAAATCTGGCCACGCCGGCCCCGGTTCAGAAGGTCTAGCCGCGTTCCTACAGTTGTTCCGATGGGACGGGGCTAGTTTGCTGACATCGGAGAAAACCAATGCCCAACAATTCGTCCCCCACGCCGCGTGTGCTCTGGAAAGGCGCCATCAGCTTCGGCCTGGTGCACATCCCGATCGCGCTCTACTCGGCCACGTCCGACCACGGCATCGACTTCGACTGGCTCGACAAGCGGACCATGGACCCGGTCGGGTACAAGCGCATTAACAAGAAAACCGGCAAGGACATTGCGAAAGAGCAGATCGTCAAGGGCATCGAATACGAGGACGGTCAGTACGTGGTGTTGAGCGATGATGAAATTTCCGCCGCCTACCCGAAGACGACCCAGACCATCGAGATCGAGACCTTCGTTCCGGCCGATGGCATTCCGTTCGTCTATCTGGAGCGGCCGTATTACGTCGCGCCGATCAACAAGGGCGCCAAGGTCTATGCGTTGTTGCGCGAAACCTTGCAGCGCACCGGCAGGGTCGGCGTGGCGCGGGTTGTGATCCAGACCAAGCAGCATCTCGCGGTGCTGGTGCCGAGCGGTCCGGGGCTCGTGCTCAATCTGCTGCGCTGGGGCGCCGACATCCGTTCGTGGAAAGACCTGCCATTGCCGGCCGAGGGCGCCAAGGCGGCGGGGCTGTCCGACAAGGAACTCAAGATGGCTGCCGATCTCGTGGCGGACATGAGCTCCGAATGGAATCCGGACGAGTTCAAGGACGAGTTCAAGGACGAGATCATGCGATTGGTCGACCGCAAGGTGGAGGCGGGTGACACCGAGGCCGTGTTGCCGGTCGAAAAGGCCGAGGAGGGTTCGACCGGCGGCGCGAAGATCATCGACCTGACCGAACTGCTGCAGCGCAGTCTCCGCAAGGGCGACAAGAACAAGGAGGAAGAAGCGCCGGCCCCGAAGAAGTCGACTCGTGCCGCACCGACGAAGCGCACCGCCAAGGCTGCGGCGCCGGCTAAACGCGCGAAGCCGGCGTCGGCTGCCGCCAAGTCCGCGCCCAAACGCCGCGCCGCCTGATTCCGGCGCCGGAACATCGCCATGAACGCGCACGAGGCGCTCGCCGCCTACCGCAGCAAACGGGATTTCAAGAAGACGCCCGAGCCGCACGATCCGCATCCGCCGAAAGGCAAGGGCGCTGAAGCAGGCAAGACGCTTTCGTTCGTGGTCCAGAAGCACCACGCAAGCCATCTGCACTACGACTTCCGGCTCGAACTCGACGGCACGCTGAAAAGCTGGGCGGTGCCGAAGGGGCCATGTCTCGATCCGGCGGTGAAGCGCATGGCGGTCGAGGTGGAAGACCATCCCGTCTCTTACGGCAGTTTCGAAGGCACGATCCCGCCGAAGCAGTACGGCGCCGGTACCGTGATCGTCTGGGACCGTGGCGAATGGCGCCCCGACGGCGACATCGCCGCGACCCGCAAGGCCCTGGCCGCCGGCAAACTGAAATTCGAGCTTCGCGGCGACAAGCTGCGCGGCCACTGGACGCTGGTGCGGATGCGCGGCAAGGGCGAAAAGAAAGCGCCGTGGCTGCTGATCAAGGAGCATGACGGCGAGGCGCGGGCCATCGACGACTACGACGTCCTCGAAGCGCAGCCGGACAGCGTGCTCGGAAAGCCGGCTCCGGCCAAAGCCTCGGGCAAGCCACAAGCCGAGAAGAAAGCCAAAGCCGAGAAAGTCGTTTCGCTTCCGGAAACGCTTTCGCCTCAACTCGCCACGCTCGCCGCAGGCCCGCCGGAAGAAACGACCGACTGGCTGTGGGAACTCAAGTTCGACGGCTACCGCCTGCTCACGCGCATCGAGAACGGCAAGGTGACTTGCTTCACGCGCAACGGCCACGACTGGACAGAGAAGTTGCCCGAGCTCGAAACCGCGCTGTCGCGCCTCGGCATGCATTCCGCCTGGCTCGACGGCGAAATCGTGGTGCACGACGAGCGCAGCACACCGGATTTCCAGGCGCTGCAGAACGCTTTCGACCATCGCTCGACGGCGACCGTCGTGTACTGGATCTTCGATCTGCTGTTTCTCGACGGCGAAGACTTGCGCGAACTCCCTGTGGAAGAGCGTCGGGCGCGTCTCGCACCATTCTTGGGCGACGACGAAGCACCGAGATTGCGCTTCAGCGAGGCGTTCGACGCACCGCCGCGCGATCTGCTGGCGTCGGTCGGCGCCTTGGGATTCGAGGGACTGATCGGCAAGCGGAAGGGCTCGATCTACAGCGCTCGCCGCTCGCCCGACTGGATCAAGCTCAAGACGCAGCAGCGGCAGGAGTTCGTCATCGGCGGATTCACCGCGCCGAAGGGATCGCGGGCCGGCTTCGGCGCACTGCTGCTGGGCGTCCAGCCGGACGGCGGGAAGACGGGTGAGCTCGTCTATTGCGGCAACGTCGGAACCGGCTTCGATGGCGTGAAGCTGGCAGACATCAAGGCACGGCTCGATAAGCTGGCGACCGACCGGTCGCCCTTTGGGGAATCGGGCGTGCCGGGGAGCGTCAAGGCGCAGTGGGTCAAGCCGCAGTTGATCGCGGAAGTCTCCTTCGGCGAATGGACCCGCGACGGACGCATCCGCCACGGCGTATTTCGGGGGCTGCGGAGCGACAAGCCTGCGAAACAGATCGTGCGGGTACGACCCACCACCGAGCCGACCATGAATTCCTCCAGGCCATCGAAAGCTCCGGCCGCGCCTGCGCGCATCAGCAATGCCGATCGCGTCATCGATGCCGAGAGCGGCATCACCAAGGGCGAACTCGCCGCCTACTACCAGCAGGCAGCCGAAATCATCCTGCCGCACTTGAAGGGTCGCCCGGTTTCGCTGGTGCGCGCGCCGGACGGGGTAGGCGGCGAACTGTTCTTCCAGAAGCATGCCAAGGGCACCGACATGCCGGGTGTGAAGCTGCTGGACCCGTCGCTCGATCCCGACCATGAGCCGTTGCTCGAAATCGACTCCGCAGAAGGTCTGGCATCGGCGTCCCAGATGAACGTGATCGAACTGCATACCTGGAATGCGACGGCAAGCGCCATCGACCGGCCGGATCGCATGACTTTCGATCTCGATCCCGGCGAAGGCGTCGACTGGGCGCAAGTTCAGGAGGCCGCGCTGCTGGTTCGCACGCTGCTGCAGGAGGTCGGCCTGACCGGTTTTCTGAAAACCAGCGGCGGAAAGGGGCTGCATGTGGTTGTGCCGATCCGCCGACATTACGGCTGGGAGGCTGTCAAGTCGTATTCGCAGGCGCTGGTCATGCACCTCGCAACGACGATTCCCGATCGTTTCGTCGCGAAAAGCGGGCCGAAAAACCGGGTTGGCAAGGTTTTTGTGGATTACCTGCGCAATGGATTCGGTGCGACGACAGCAAGCGCGTGGTCGGTACGTTCGCGCCCGGGGTTGGGCGTGTCGGTACCGGTCGCTTGGGACGAGCTTCCGGGTTTAAAAAGCGGCGCGCACTGGCATATGCGTACGGCCCTGGAACGCCTGTCCGTCGGCAACAAACCCTGGGCCGACTGGGAAAAAAGCCGTCAGGGGCTGGCGAAGCCGATGAAGAAGATCGGCTTCACCGCGCCCTGACGCGGCGGCGCGAGCGTCAGCCGACCACTTCGTCGGTCGTGACCTCGAAGCGCAGCAGCGAGTGGTTGCCGAACACCATGGTGATCGGCACGTCGGCGGCGTCGCGGCCGCGGGCGATGACGATGCGGCCGATGCGCGGCGTGTTGTGGCGCGCGTCGAAGGTATGCCAGCGGTCGCCGAGATAGACCTCGAACCAGGCGCTGAAATCCATCGGATACGGTACGGCCGGGATACCGATATCGCCCAGGTAGCCGGTCACGTAGCGTGCCGGGATGTTCATGCAGCGGCACAGCGTGATCGCCAGGTGCGTGAAGTCGCGGCAGACGCCGACGCGTTCGCGGTAGCCCTCGAGCGCCGTACGGGTGGCGCGCGCCTGCTGGTAGTCGAAGCGCAGGTGGTTGTGAACGAAGTCGACGATCGCCTGCACGCGGTGCCAGCCCGGTGCGATGCCGCCGAACTGGTTCCAGGCGAAAGCGAGCAGTTCGCTGTCGACTTCGCAGTAGCGGCTCGGCAGCACGAAGGGCAGGGTTTCGACCGGCAAATCGGCCGGCGCGTGGGCCACGGCGCTGTAGTCGACCGGGTCGGGCCAGCCGCTGTCGTAGACGACGGCTTCGTTGCGCAGGCGGACGCTGTTCA
>JAQGMX010000112.1 GCA_028292145.1 Variovorax sp. | reverse complement strand
AGCGGCTCGACCAGCCAGGGCGACAACGCAGCCTGCGTCATGCGATGCCCCGTTCGCGAAGCACCGACTCGATCTGCGCCCATACCTGTTCGCGCGGCAGATCGGCATCGATGCGGGCGAAGCGCGTCGGCGCCGCATCCGCGCGCGCGGCATACCCGTCGGCGACACGCCGGAAGAAATCGAGCGGCTGCGATTCGAAACGGTCCGGCAGACGTGCGCCAGCGAGACGTTCGGCGGCGATCTCGGGCGGCAGCGTGAACCACAGCGTGAGATCCGGCTGTAGAAGATCGTCGGTTTCGCCGTGCGATTGAACCCAGCGCTCTAATGTCGACAACACCTGCAGGTCGAACCCACGTCCCCCGCCCTGGTAGGCGAAAGTGGCGTCGGTGAACCGGTCGCACAGCACGACGTCGCCGCGTGCCAATGCCGGCTCGATCACGCGGACGACGTGATCCCGCCGCGCCGCGAAAACCAACAGCGACTCGGTTAGCGGGTCCATCGGCTCGCTCAACACCATGTTGCGCAACGATTCGGCGAGCGGCGTGCCGCCGGGTTCGCGCGTGCGGGTCACCTGTCGGCCGGCTGCGGTGAACAACGCCGCCAGCGCATCGATGTGGCTGGACTTGCCGGCGCCGTCGATGCCTTCGAGCGTGAGGAAAAGTGCGTTCGGCATGGTGTTCACTGTCCGCCTGGCGGCTTGGGTTCGATGCCACGCTGGTAGCGGTTCACGGCCCGGTTGTGCTCGTCGAGCGACGGGCTGAACTGGCTGGTGCCGTCGCCGCGCGAGACGAAATAGAGCGACTTGCTCGACGCAGGCCGCACCGCAGCCAGCAGCGCCGCCTGTCCCGGCATGGCGATCGGCGTCGGCGGCAGGCCGCGGCGGGTGTAGGTGTTCCAGGGCGTGTCGGTCTGCAGGTCTTTCTTGCGGATGTTGCCGTCGTAGGTCGTTCCGAGCCCGTAGATCACGGTCGGATCGGTCTGCAGCGGCATCCCGATCCGCAGCCGGTTCGCGAAGACGGCGGCGACTTCGGGCCGATCCTTCGACTGGCCTGTCTCCTTTTCGACAATGCTGGCCAGAATCAGCGCCTCATCGGGCGTCTTGAGCGGAATGTCGTTCGCGCGGGCCGCCCAGGCGGCTTCCAGTTTCTTGTCCATCGCACGCATCGCGCGCTGCAACAACGCGACGTCGGTCGAGCCCTTGGAATAGGTGTAGGTGTCCGGAAAGAAGCGGCCTTCCGGATGCAGGCCAGGCTTGCCGAGGCGCGCCATCAGCGCTTCGTCGGTTTCGCCGACCGTTTCCGGCTTCAGCTGCTCTGCCTTCGCCAGCGCCGCACGCACCTGGCGGAAATTCCAGCCTTCGACCAGGACGACGCTGCGCGTGGCTTCTTCGCCGCGCACCAGCGTGTTGAGCAGCGTCCGCGGCGTCACGCCGCGTTCGAGTTCGTAGCTGCCGGCGCGAATCTGCCGGTCCTGCCCGGAAAAGCGGAACCATGCATAGAGAAGCTGCGGATGAACCCGCGTGCCGGTCGCGGCGACCGCCTCGGCCACGCCGCGCGGCGTCGTGCCGGGCTCGACGGAAAGATCGACCGTCGGCGCCGGGAGATCGAGCGGCCGGTGGAGCCACCAGAGCCCCCAGGCCCCGGTGCCGAGCACGGCCACGGCGGCGAGCAGGAAAACAGTGAGGAAGAAACGTCGCACGAGGGATTTGGGTTGGAGGAATCACCGGGCACCGTTGGCCTTGCAAGGCAAGCGGGTCGGGGCGGGCCATGATAATTCAGCGATGAACACAGTCGCTTTTCATGGTGTAACGCCGCTTTCGAACCTTGGCGTGATCCGCGCCGAAGGCCCCGATGCCGCCAATTTCCTGCACGGCCAGCTCACGCAGGACTTCGCTCTGCTCAAAGCCGACCAGGCGCGCTTAGCCGCACTCTGCACGGCCAAGGGCCGGATGATCGCCAGCTTCATCGGCATCCGTCCGGTGCCGGAACTGGTGCTGCTGGTGATCAGCAAGGACATCCTCGCGCAGACGCTGAAGCGGCTGTCGATGTTCGTGATGCGCGCGAAGCTCAAGCTGACCGACGCATCCGCCGACTTCGCGCTCTACGGGCTGGCGGGAGACGCCATCGTGGCCAACGGCGGCCATGCCGGATCCGCGCCCGGCAGCCGCGAAGCGGTCGGCGATGCCAGCGTCGTCGCGCTGTATCCGGCCGAAGGCACGCCTCGCGCGATGTGGATCGCGCCGGTTTCAGCGCCCGCGCCCGTCGGCGATGCGATCGATCCGGCCACCTGGGCCTGGAGCGAAGTCCGCAGCGGCATCGCCACGCTGACGCTGCCGACCGTCGAGGCTTTCGTGCCGCAGATGCTGAATTACGAATCCGTCGGTGGCGTGAACTTCAAGAAGGGTTGCTATCCGGGCCAGGAAGTCGTGGCGCGCAGCCAGTTTCGGGGGACGCTCAAGCGCCGCACGTATGTCGTGAGCGCCGATGCGCAGGTCGAGGCCGGACAGGAGGTGTTCGCTGCGAGTGACGCAGAGCAGCCGGTCGGCACGGTCGTGCAGGCGGCGCAGGGACCGGACGGCCGCTGGGCTGCGCTGGTGTCGATGCAAACGTCTGCGCTGGAAGCGGGTCCGCTGCATGCAGCGAGCGGGAGCGGGCCGGCGCTGCAGGTGGAGCCTTTGCCATATCCGCTGCTGGCCGACATTTGAGTCTGAACAGTCAGCAGCAGCGGCCCTTACCGCCGCCATATCTGGCCTGCTCCCGCTCCCTGAAAAACGCCACCTCCGTCATCGGCGCCTGATCCGGGTGCGTCAGCGCCATGTGTCGCACATACGCGCCATAGTCCGGCTGGCCCACCATCAGCCGCAGCGACTGCGCCATCGCGCGGCCCAGGTAGCGCCCGGCCTCCGGCAGGCTCATGCCAGAGTTCAGCATCAGGTGCGCACCGGTTCGAGGGCCTTGAAGGGCGTCTCGTGCACCGTCGGATGGTTCACCCGTCGTGCGGCCAGGCAGGCTCTCACGCTGTAGAACAGCACGCTCAGCACCACGAAGATGAACAGCGCACACAGCGCGGCGTCCAGGCGGTCGTTGAAGACGATGCGCGCCATCGCTTCCGGCGTCTTGGCCGGCGCGATCAATACGCCCTGCGCCAGTCCGTCGGCGTACTTCGCGGCGTGCGCCAGGAAGCCGACCTTCGGGTCCGGCGAGAAGATCTTGAGCCAGCCCGCCGTCAGCGTGCAAGCCAGCAGCCAGACCGTCGGCACCACCGCCACCCAGGCATAGCGCTCGCGCTTCATTCGGAACAGCACGACGGTGCCCAGCAGCAGCGCGACGGCAGCCAACATCTGGTTGGAGATGCCGAACAGCGGCCACAGCGTGTTGATGCCGCCCAGCGGATCGACCACGCCCTGGTACAGAAAGTAGCCCCAGGCCGCCACCGTGAGCGCCGTGGCGATCAGGTTGGCCGGCAGCGAATCGGTCTTGCCGAGCGCGGGCACGAAGCTGCCCAGCAGATCCTGCAGCATGAAGCGGCCGGCGCGGGTGCCTGCGTCGACGGCGGTCAGGATGAACAGCGCTTCGAACAGGATCGCGAAGTGATACCAGAAAGCCATCATTCCCGGACCGCCCAGCGCCTGGTGAAGGATGTGCGCCATGCCGACGGCCAGCGTCGGCGCGCCGCCGGTGCGACCGAGAATGGTCGTTTCGCCGACGTCTTTCGCCGTCTGGATCAGCATTTCGGGTGTCACGACGAAGCCCCAGCTGGAGATCGTCTGCGCCACGGTCACCGGATCGCTGCCGACCAGCGCCGCTGGGCTGTTCATCGCGAAGTAGATGCCCGGTTCGATGCACGATGCCGCGACCAGCGCCATCACCGCGACGAACGATTCGGCCAGCATGCCGCCATAGCCGATGAAACGCGCGTGACTTTCGTTGTCGATCATCTTGGGCGTGGTGCCCGAAGAGATCAGCGCGTGGAAGCCGGACACCGCGCCGCAGGCGATGGTGATGAACAGGAACGGGAACAGGCTGCCCGACCACACCGGGCCGTTGCCCGCTGCGAACTGCGTGACGGCCGGCATCTGCAGCGTCGGCGCGACGAAGACGATGCCGATGGCCAGCGCCAGGATGGTGCCAATCTTCAGGAAGGTCGACAGGTAGTCGCGCGGCGCGAGCAGCAACCAGACCGGCAGCGTCGCGGCGATGAAGCCGTAGCCGATCAGCATCCAGGTCAGCGACTTGCCGTCAAAGGTGAAGAGCGCCGCCCATTCCGGGTTCTGGCTCACCGCCTGGCCGCCGAAGATGGCCAGCATCAGCAGCACGAAACCGATGATCGACACCTCGCCGATGCGACCGGGCCGGATGTAGCGCAGGTACACGCCCATGAAAAGCGCCACCGGGATCGTCGCGCCCACGGTGAATGCACCCCACGGCGATTCGGCCAGCGCCTTGACCACGATCAGCGCCAGCACCGCCAGGATGATGATCATGATCATGAAGGTGCCGAAGAGCGCGATCATTCCCGGCACGATGCCCATCTCCTGCTTGATCAGGTCGCCGAGCGACTTGCCGTCGCGCCGCGTCGAGATGAACAGGATGATGAAATCCTGCACCGCGCCGGCGAACACCACGCCCGCCAGAATCCACAGCAGTCCGGGCAGGTAGCCCATCTGCGCCGCCAGCACAGGGCCGACCAGCGGACCGGCGCCGGCAATCGCTGCGAAGTGGTGGCCGAACAGCACGTTCTTGTCGGTCGGCACATAGTCCAACCCGTCGTTGTGACGGTGCGCGGGCGTCTGGCGCCGCGCGTCGAGCCCCAGCACCTTGTCGGCGATGAACAGGCTGTAGTAGCGATAGGCGATCAGGTAGACGCAGACCGCGGCGACCACGATCCACAGCGCGCTGATCGCTTCACCGCGCGAAAGTGCGACCGTGCCGAGCGCAAAAGCGCCGACGATCGCGACGACGAGCCACACCAGGTGGCGGCGTAGGATTTGCATCGATTTGTCTCCAGGGGAAAGTCCCCGGAGTGTTCCC
>JAQGMX010000067.1 GCA_028292145.1 Variovorax sp. | reverse complement strand
GCCGGTCGCGATGGCCTGGCCATCACGTTCGCCGAGTTCCGCGATCGCCGGAAGATCTTCGACATCGAGGCTTACACGCGTCAGCAGATCAAGTCGGAAGTCATTCCCGGTCTGGAACCGCAGCAGCGCGCACCGCAATCGCGTCCGCCGCAAGGTGACTTCGGTGGCCGTGGCCGCGACAGCCGTGACAACGGTCCGCGTGGTCGCAGTTTTGGCGGCGGCGGTGCCCCGGGCGGCGCGAGTCGCGGTGGTTTCGGTGGCGAGTCGCGTGGCGGATTCGGCGGCGGCAATGCCGGCAGCTTCGGCGGCGGTAATGGTGGTGGTAACGGCGGCGGCAACTACGCCGGTGCCAGCGGCTTCAACGACCGTGGTCCGCGCGGTGCGGCTCCGGCTGCTCGTGGTGGCCCGCGTGGCAACCCGAACGCTGCGTTCGGTGCCGGTCGCGAGGAAGGCTACGGCCGCAAGCCAGGTTGGGGCGATGCACCACGCGCTGGCGCAGGTCGCAACGAAGGCTTCGCACCACGTGCGCCGGCCGGTGGCGCAGGCGGCCATGCCGGTGGCGGCAAGGTGTTCGTGCCGCGCGATGCGCAAAAGCGGGCATTCAAGCCCAGCCGCTGAACTCGGACTCCGGTCCAGGCGCCCAGCGCGCCGTTCAATGCAGAAAAGCCCGCGTCTCTGAAAGGAAGCGCGGGCTTTTCTCGTTATGGGGCCAGCGCCGCGTACGAGTCTTGAAACGTGCCCGCGCTTTCGTCGACGCGGACGCAAACGCGCTGGCGTCCGGAGGGATCGACACACGGCTTGATGCGTGCGTTACCGCCCGCCTTTTCGAGTTGCGTGACGGTCTGCTGAAGTGCGGAAGCCTGTATCGACAGTCTCAGGGCTTCCCGGTAGTTCTTGATGCCCCAGGCCACCGTGAGCGCGCTGGCGAGTCCGCTGAAGATCAGGATCACCACGGCAACCCGATGCCAGTAATGCAGGAATGACGCGCCGGACGATTGAAGTTGCGTTGCCAGGTCGCCGAGCGCTCGCGTCGAACGGTCCAGTCGTTGCGACAATACCGGTTGCTCGGTATTGAACGAGTGTTGCTGCAGGGCCGCCTGGATCGACTCGTTGATCGACTGCGGAAGTTCATCGATCTTCCGGGTGATCGTCATGGCTGTGGAGGCCAATTGCAGACGCGTCGCTTCTGCATCGACGTGATAGCGCCGCACCTCGGCAAGCAATTCGTTGGCCCTGACGACCAGGGCTGCATCCCAATCCTTGCCGGTCATTCTCAGACGGCAGGCGTCATTTCGATGCTGCGCTGCAGTCGGTAACCCTGTCCGTAGACCGTGCGCAGTTGAACATCGCGTCCGCCGTCCAGGCGGAGTTTGTTGCGCAACCTGTAGATGTGGATATCGAGCGAGCGGGTGATCGATTCGCTGCTGTAGCCTGCAGCAGCCAGAAGATGGCCGCGCGAAACCGGTTTGTCCAGATTGCGAAAAAGCGTCAGGGCGAACTTGAATTCCTTTTCGGTCAATCTGACTTCTTCCGACTTCGTGCCCTCAGGTGCCTCCGCGCGGTATTTGACGACGTTGGTCGAACTGTCGAAATCCCAGCGGCCGAACCGCGACGCCGGGCCGAGCCGGCTCTTGTGGCTGCGCTCGAAAAGCCGTGCAACTCTGGCGCGCAATTCGAGTGGCCTGAACGGTTTGAAGATGTAGTCGTCTGCACCCAGCGCCAGCGCCGCAGCGACATCTCTTTCGGCGGCACGGACGCTCAGCATGATGACAGGCGTCTGGTCGTTACGTTCCGTGCGCAGCCAGTTCAGCAGATCGAATCCGTCGAGGTCCGGCATCATCCAGTCGAGAACGAGAACATCGAATGTCTCGGTTCGCAACGAACGGCGCAGGGCCTCACCGCTTGCAAAGGTGCTGCAGTTGGTTTCGCCTTCCGAGGGCAGGAACGGGCTTCTGAGTGCCCCGACGAGTTGCTTGATCTGGGCTTCGTCGTCGTCAAGAAGTGCAATGCGCATGTAATCAATCCATTGCGTCGGTTCGAGGGATGGAAATGCAGATTTAGTGCGAGATGTCTTTCATCGCGCTGAAGGATTCTTTCACTAGTCTGTGGATTTGCAGGCCCGCAAATATGAACATTTATTAATATTTAACAAAGAAGTCCAGATTGAGACTGTGTTGATAACAGAATTTCAGATCGGAAAGAATTATTTTTAATCAATTTTCCTCGGCAGGCCTGGTATTTGTGCAACCCCGGCCTCTTGTTCGCGTACAGAATCTGGTTCGCACGGGCTTTACGGAATAAAAATTGCTTGATCAAGATCCATCGCAGCGATTGAAAATTCCCGAGAACAGCACCGATTTGCTGGACGGGGAGCTTCGCATCGCCCAATCGGTTGCCGTGGTCCGGCAGTTGCCGATGATCATTTTCGGCAATGGGCTGGGGGCGTTGATAGGTAGCCTGTCGCTCCAGGGCAAGGCGACACAGCCTTTCCTCCTCGTGATTGCGATGTGGATCCTGTTGCTGCCGGTCTGTGCAGGCTATTTGAAATTGAGAAGAATGCCGCGCCCTGCATCGGTCTCGCGCCGAAGGATCGTCAGGCTCATCGCCTATTCGGGACTTCTGGGCACGATCTGGGCGGCGGCCCTCCTGTTTTATCTGCCGGATTCTTCGTTCGATACCCTGGCGTTCGCCTTCATGGGCTGTTCGTTCCTGGCGGCCGGGGCTGCTGCCGCGATCTACGTCATACCGATGGCCACGGCGGCTTATGCGACACCCATCTTTCTGGCGTCCATTTATGTGGCAGCAACCTATTCGCACCAGGGGCAGATATGGCTGACATTGCTCATCCTGTTGATGGCATGCGGCGTCGCATGGGGGACGACGGCCAATTGGGAAGGATTTCGGCTCATGACGAAAATCAGCGTCGAGCGCGTGAAATTGCTTTCCGATGCCCAGGCTGCCATCGTTTCCAGAAACCAGTTCCTCGAGAACGTCAGCCACGAGATCCGGACGCCGCTGACGACCATGCTGGGCTACACCAAATTGCTCAAAGCACAGGAGGCGCAGATGCTGGTGACGCACCGGGAGGCGCTCGGTTATCTCGACACATCGTGCTTCTCGCTCCTGACGACGATCGATGCGCTGCTGGATGTCGCCAAGCTCAATGCCGATCAGCTGGCATTGCAGGACGCCGTCTTTGACCCGCGGAAACTGATCCAGGAGGTCTTGGAGTCGATGCGGTTCAGGGCGCGGGAAAAGAACATCTCGCTCGGTTCGGATTACAGCGCCGACGTGCCGGCCAGGATTCACGGGGACCCCGAACGGGTCCGGCAAATCGTCGTCAATCTGGTGGGCAACGCGATCAAGTTCACCAACATCGGGCGGGTGGATATCGAATTGCGCTGCGAGCGCCGCACGCAGGATCGCTCGAGCTCGTTCAGGGCGACGCAGCCTGCAGAGCCGATGCTGTGCATCCTCGTGCGTGACACCGGCATCGGCATCGCGGCAGCCAAGAAGGCGCTTGTCTTCAACAATTTCTACCAGGTCGACGGCTCGAGCAGGCGTCGGCACGGCGGCATGGGCCTGGGGCTGACCGTGAGCAATCTGCTGACCCGCCTGATGAACGGCTCGCTCGACTTCGAAAGCGATGGCATCAGCGGCAGCAGCTTCAAATGCCTGCTTCCGCTTCGACCCCATGTCGACAGCGGTGTCGAGCCCGTCGTCAAGGAATCGACGGATGGCGCGGCGTGGCATGTGCTGGTCGTCGACGACGATCCGTACATTCGCCATTACCTGATGACGCTGCTGTCGACCGAAGGCTGGAAAGTGCAACTTGCCGAGAGCGGCGAACATGCCATCGACGCTTGCTCACGACAGCGTTTCGACCTGATCCTGATGGACATCCAGATGCCGGTCATGACCGGCATCGACGCATCGATCGCTGTCTGGACCGAGGGTTCGATGAACGAGCACACGCCGATCGTTGCCGTGACCGGCTATCTGTCGACCGACCGGATTGCCGAAATGCGCGAAGCCGGGCTGGTGGAATATCTCAGCAAACCGATCGTGCAGGAACAGTTGCTTGCCAAGGCGCGCCAGTGCGCGGCGCGGGGATCGAAGCATCCGGCCACGGCTGCATTCGGCTGATCCTGCCGGGCTTCAGAGGCCGTCAGCGGCCGTGAGCGGCCGTTAGCGGATGTCCGGGTCCGCCAGCAGCTCGCGCAGCATGGCGATCTGCGCGGCGAGCCATGCCGCGTCGACGTTGTCGGGTGACGCGATGATGTTCCTGCAGACAACCACACCGGCATCGAATTCATGAATCGCGGGACTTCCGGCCAGGGTGTGCGCTGCGCGACGCGCACTCACCGGATCGCCGGCCGCTGCCGCGCGCTCGATGTCGTCGATCAGCGCCCGCCGCGAATCGATGAACTCGGGGAAAGCGTCGGCGAATTTTTTCTCGACCCACACTTTCCGCGTGTGCACGGGCGTCTCTTCCTTTGCGACAGAGGCCAATAGCGCATCGAATTCCGTCTTCACGACGGGTTTTGACAGGATGCCGTCGAAACCGGCGCACTGGATGCGCTGCTTCGTGTCGACGTCGTCGTAGCCGGTGAAGGCATAAACCATGCTGGCTTCCTCACCGGCGAGCGACTGCATTTCGCGAATCCGATACAGCGCCTCGAAGCCGTTCATGACCGGCATTTCAAGGTCCATGACTACGAGATCGGGCCTGCGCTCAACCAGTGCATCGACCGCGTCGCGGCCATTGATCGCGCGGCGTGCGCGGACGTGCGCCGGCAGCCAGCTCGACAGCAACAGCCAGTTGTGTTCGTCGTCCTCGACGACCAGCAGGTCGATCGGCGACAGATTTGGCGGCGGGGCGACGGGGAACGATTGCATCGGTTTTTGGGTGAGACCCGGGTCCCGGTTGAGTTCGAGGGTCAGCGTCGTGCCATTGTGGTCCGAACTGGACATGCTCAACTCACCGCCCTGCGCGCGCGCGATGAGTCGCGCCGAGTACGTGCCGAGGCCGAGGCCGTCGCGTTTCCCGTGCGTCACGTATTTCTCGAAGAAGTTTCCGCGTATTTCCTCCGGCACGGCGCCTTCGTTGTGGATGATCAGCCCGACGCGGACGCCGTCGTACAGCACCAGCCGCACGGCGGAATGTTCAGGCGCCGCCTCCACGGCGTTGCGCACCAGATTTTCGACGACGGAGGTGATGAATACGTCGTTGCCAACGGCGCGCAAGGTCTGCCGCATGCCCGCGAATTCCAGCCGCACGTTCTTCGTGCGTGCGTGAAGCGAGATGTCTGCGATCACCCGCCGTCCGATTTCCCCCAGATCGACGATGTCGGGCATGAAGCGGAACGTTCCTTCCTCCATGCGGTAGAGGTCGAGGGACATGCTGACGATCGCCAGCGCGCGTCCGGCGGTGCGCTCGATCGAGCCGAGCAGCGCCTCTTCAGCTGTCGACAGCGTCCGCCCGCCGCGCAGCATGGACGCCGCTGCGGCGATGCTTTTCAGGGGCGATTTCAGGTCGTGCTGCGCCAGGCGCTCGACCTCCTGACGTGCGTGGAGCGCCTTCTTCGAAACCTCGAACTGGGTCGCGAGTTCCTGGTTCTGCGCATCCAGGCGGCGTCGGCTTTCGCCGAGTTCGGTTTCCAGTCGCTTTTTATCCGCGATGTCCACGAACGTGGCGACCGCGCCCTGCGCCGGCGGCATCGGCTTCAGGAATTGCGCATGAACCCATAGCGCGCTGCCGTCGGAGTGGAGCAGCCGGCAGTCGCACGAGGTGCGCGGTACGAGCGTGCCCGGTTCTCCCGTCGTTGCACGCTGCAGCGCGCGAGTGGCGGTGAGGTGGTCTTCGGGATGGAACAGGTCGAGCATCCGCCAGGCGCTCATGGCGCTCATGGCGCTCTTGGCGGTGTGGGCGTCCGACGCGCCCAGCTTGATCATCAGCCTGCGCGACAGCAGCAGAACCCTGCCTTGGTCGTCGAGTTCCATGAAGCCGACGCCGGCCGCCTCCACGATCGCCTGCAGGCGCCGGACCTGCATGCGCTGCTGAATCTCGTGGCGGCCTTGCGCCAGTCGATAGAGCGCGGCGCACAGCCCGGTCGCCAAAGCCATGCCGCCGGCCTGGACGCTCGCCGTGGCGACGCCCGTGAGCCATCCGGCGGTGCCGGCCAGCACCACGCAGGCCGCAAGCGTGCCGAACATGAGCCACTGCGGTGCGAGAAACACGGCGACCAGCATCGCTGGTAGCCAGAAACCGGTTTCGTTGCTCCGGCAGGCCGCCCATGCCGACCAGGCCAGCATCGCCGCGACGATGCCCAGGTCATCGCGGACCCGTTCCTTCGCGGATGCCATCAGGAGCAGCCGGTAGGTGAGCAGCACCGTGACGCCGAAGCCGACCGCCATCGAGGGCACGTCGCCGAGCAGACCGGCCCAGACCGCAGTCAGCGCGATATGGAAAGTGATGCAGCCAGCGGCAAAGGCGAGAAGTACGTTGGCCTGGACGACAGATGCGGGGGCGGATATTCGATGCGCGGATTTGAACATTCGAGTCTCTTGGAGATACGTGGACCAAATGCAGCGCGCTATTCGTACTGCACGGCATTACGTTTTAAACAATGTGTTTTTTGCATTGCGACGAAGCCGAAGGTTGCATCTTTGAGATCGGAATAAATCTGAACATATCTAAATAGAAATGACTGTGTACATATCGCGCACGACATCATCCGGCCCGCGTCAGTGCGAGCGGGGTATGTCCGCGAAGCAATGAAATGGTTGGATCCAGGGAATAAACATGAAGAAAAATGACAGAGCGTCCATCGGCCATGCCGTGATGAAGCCGGCAATGGTCCGGAGTACCCATCTGTAATGGCATCCCCGACCCTCGCGCCCAACTCGCGCCCGCGCGTCGCGCTGTTCGCGCACACGCCGCGCACGCGCGAGTACGGGCGTCGTGCATTGCGTCTGCTCGGGTGTGTTCCGCTGGTTTTCCTCAGCCTGGAGGAGTTTTTGAGAATGGGCGCAAGGACGCGAGAGCTCTCCCTGGCATTTATCGAGCACATCGAAGAAGACGCCGAATTCGGCGACACCGTGAGGCGGGCGATCGGCGACCACCTGCCGGTCCTTCATTCCTTTGCAGCCGCCTCGGGCGGCGCGATTCCCGGTTTTCGCATCAATGACATGGTCATTCCGGCGTCGCAGTCATTTGCCCAACTGTGCCGCACGCTGACCTCGTTCATGCAGCGCCACAAGGTGCCGACGAGCGAAATACGGCTGATGTGGGGAGGTCACCGCTTTTGCATTGAAAGCGGAAATGTTTTCATCGGCGAAGACATGGTGCAATTGAAGCCGGAGGAATTCGATCTTGCGCTCGAATTGTTCTTCAATATCGGCACCCGCATTTCGCGCGCATGGCTCAGGACCATGGTGCCGGCGATGCAGACGCTGCGTCGCCGCCCGACCGGCATTGCGCCGGATTTCGCAATCCTGCGCCTGCGCGACCTTCTCAATCTGGAGCCGATCTACGGCTGGGAACTGCAGATCACGCCCGGATTGAGTTGCCGTTTGAACAAACTGACCTAGCGCCGGGGCGCTTTTCCGTCCGCAACCGGCTTGAACGACGGCGCGAAGCCCCGTTGCGCGAGCCAGAACATCGGCAGTGCCAGAACCGCCGCCGTGGCCAGCACCACGAAAGCCAGGCCAAAACGCTGACCGCTGCCGACGACCGCGTTCGCGATACCGGGGCTGAGCGCCGCGCCGATTCCCTGCAGCGTCATCACGAACCCCAACGCGGTGTTGAAGCGCCCGGTTCCCTGCACATAGCGTTGCACCATCAGCGGCGTCGCAACACCCAGCACGCCGGCGGCCAACCCGTCCAGAATCTGGACCGGAATGTTGTTCCATTCGCTGGCGAACATGTAGGCCAGCGCACCGCGAATCGGCAGCACCAGAATCGCGGCGTAGACGAACCAGACGATGTCGAAACGCTTGCTGCGCGAGACCCACAGCGCAACCGGAATCATGGTGAGCTGTGCAACCACGATGGCGATGCCGGTCCACAGCAGCGGTGCCGAGTCGGCGACGGTCGCAGCGAGGCGCTGGTTGAGCAACGGCAGCATCGCCGCGTTGCCGAGGTGGAAGAGGGCGCAGGTCAGGCCGAACAGGAGCAACCCGCGGTTGCGGAACAGCGCCCGGATCGGTGAGTGCCCCTCGGCATCGGCGGGCTTCGGCGGTTCGTCCTGCGGCTCGTCGCCGCGCGCGGCCTCATGGTCGATGTCGTCCGGTCTGATCGCCAGCACGAACAGCACCATGCCGACCGTCATCGCAGCCATCACGGCCAGCATCCAGGGCGCGCCGAAGAAGTGGGCGACCAGGCCGGCGCCGATCGCCGACACCATGTTGCCGCCGTGGCTGAATGCCTCGTTGCGACCCATCTGATGCTTGAAGCCGGACGATCTGGCAAGGCCGAGCGTCAATGCCGCCATCGTGGCGGCCAAGACCGCACCGGCCAGGCCGGTCACGATCTGCGACGCGATCAGCAGCGGCCCCGAGAGCGTGCTGAACGCAAGCACGCTCGCGCCGAGCACGGCGAGCGCCCCGGCGATCGTCATCGCGCGCTTGGCCTGCGAGCGGTCGACCCATGCGCCCGCAAAGGGCGTCATGGCGACCGCGGCAAGGCCGCCGGCGGTCATGGTGTAGCCAATGAGATCCTGACGGATATGGTTTTCCTGCAGGTAGGTCGCAAGGAACGGCCCGAGGCCGTCCCGCACGTCCGCCATGAAGAAAGCCAGCCAGGTCAGCGCCAGCAGGGAGGAGCGACCGCGCATGGCGCTGCTTCTTCTTCAGTGCAGTGGGGCTGCGCTCAATGCGCCGGGCCGACGGGCTTGCCGTTGACGGTGATCGCCTCGACCACGCGTCCTTCGCCGGTGACCAGTGGACGCATCGCGCCTTCGGCGCTGATCTTGTCGCCGACCTTCAGGTCGAGACCGTCGAAGCCGTCCGGCTTGGTGTGGACGAAGTCGCCGTTGTCCAGCACCACGCCGTTGACGGCGCCGTGCTTCGCGTAGTTGAAGCGGACGATCTTGCCCGACACCTCGGCCGGCGGCTGCGGCGGCTTCGATTCCTTGCCGTCGACGGTGGCGAGGCGTTCGAACTTGTAGATCGAGTGCACGGCTTCGCCCTTGGGCGACGGCGGCGGTTCGGTGCCTTCGACCGTCACCGACTGACCCTGCTTCATCTTGCCGAAGAGCGTCAGCGTGGCCGGATCCTGGGGGTCGGTCACGAACTGCGTCGGTACGCCGTCGGTGTCGATCAGGAAGCCCTCGACGGCGCCCTTCGGGCTATAGATCAGGTGCTGAAACTGGCCTTCGACGGACCAGACGTCGATTTCGTGATGTGGTTTTGGCATGGATTGCTTTCGGTGTTTAAAGGAAAAGAAAGAAAAAGTGACGGCTTGAAAAACGAGCGCTACTGAGCCCGATCAGGACGCAGGCGCCGGTGGGACGGGTCCTGCCGGCGGCGTCGGCGCAGCGCCAGATGGGCGTGGCGCGGACGGCTGACGCTGACCCTTGCCCGGACGGTCTTGCGCTGCCGGCTGCGGAGGCTGCGCGCCGGGGCCGGCGAAGAGTTCGCGCATGGTCTCGGTCGAACTGCCGAGCGCGGTCGCTTCGAGCGCGCTGCCGTTGGCGCCGCGCGTCCCCCAGCCACGGGCTTCGATGATGTTGCCGGGTTGCAGGCTGCTGGCGTAGGCAGTACCAACGTGCGGCGGGAAGCGGACGATGGTTCCGCTGTCGAGCAGCACGCCGTTCGCGTCGCCGCGGCCGGTGTAGAGAATGCGCGCGACGCGACCGCTGGCGTTCATGGCGGTCAGCGCGCCTGGATCGCGGGGTGCGCGCGATTCACGCTTCGCGCCGTCGACAGGTGGCTTGTCGGCCACGCTGCGGCCGCTGGCTGTCGCCTTCAGGCTGGCTGCCCGCACGACCGGCGCATTCGGCGCACGCCATCCGCTGACCTCGACGGTGTCGCCGATCTTCAGCGCGCCTTGCACGTCGGACGAAAGATGCGGCGGGAAGCCGACCTGCGTACCGTCGGCCAGCAAGAGGCCGTCGACTTCACCGTTGGGATTGACGAGCCAGCGCTGGACGCGGCCGGTGACGATGGGCGCGGCCGTGCCGGCTTCTTCGGCGCGAGCGCCAGGGCCGCGCGGCGCACCGCGTTCGGCAGCCGGTGCGGGTGGTGCAGGCGGCGCCGGCTGTTGAGCGAAGGCGCTGGCGCCGGTCAGTGCCAGGACGGCGACGGCGGAAAGCAGAGAAGGACGAAGATCGAATCGCATGAAAGCTCCTTGATGGGATGCTTTCATGTATCAAGCGCCGTGCCAGCCTAGAAATCCTTATGAATCAATGACTTACGGCTTGGTATCCACCCTGTGTGGATGACTTCGGGACAGACACGTGTCCGGTTTCGAGACAGCTCGGCAGGCTGCCTGTCGCGATTCAGTCCAGCCCGTACTGTGCGATCTTTCGATACAGCAGCTGACGATGGATGCCCAGCTGCCGCGCCGCCTCCGCACGGTTCCCCTGCGCCTGTGCCAGCGCGTGTTCGATCAGGAGCTTCTCCAGTCGCTCGACCGTCGCCGGCAGTTCGCCGCCGAGCCAATCGGCGGGCAGTCCGCCAGCGCCGCTGGCGCCACTGAGGCCTTCGCCGTCGGGCAATTCGCCTGCCGACACAGCCAGGTCGCCCGACAGATCCGCCGCACCGATCACGCGCTGGCGTACCAGCGCATGGCAGCGCTCCATCAGATTGCGAAGCTCGCGCACATTGCCCGGCCAGGTGTGCCGCAGCAGCATCTGCGCAGCCGAAGCCGACAGCTTTTTCGCGGCATCGGTGCCCGTACGGCCGGTGCTGTCGGCGCGCGCAGCCGCGAGGCGCAGGAAGTGCTCGGCCAGCGGAATGATGTCGGCCAGCCGGTCCCTCAGCGGCGGCACGCGGATCGACAGCACGTTCAGCCGATAGAAAAGGTCTTCCCGAAAGCTGCCTTCGCGCACAGCCGCGGCGAGGTCGCGGTGTGTCGCGGCGATCACGCGCACATCCACCCTGATCGTCTTGTGGCTGCCGAGCGGCGTGACTTCGCCTTCCTGCAGCGCGCGCAGGATCTTGGCCTGCACGCCCGGCGCCATGTCGCCGATCTCGTCGAGCAGCAGCACGCCGCCGTCGGCCGCGCGAAAGCAGCCTGCGCGTTCGCCGATCGCGCCGGTGAAGGCGCCGCGCACGTGGCCGAAGAGTTCGCTTTCGAGCAGTTCCTTCGGTATGGCGGCGCAGTTGATGGCGATGAAGGGCGCGTCGGCGCGGGCCGAATACCGGTGCAGCGCGCGCGCCACCATTTCCTTGCCGGTGCCCGTTTCGCCGCGCACCAGTACCGGAGCGGCGCTGGCTGCGGCGAGGCCGATGCGCTTGTGAACTTCGCGCATCGCCTCGCTCGGGCCGATGAGCGCGTCGGCGTCGGCGTCGTTTTCGTCCGCCACGGCCGACGCAGCGGCGACAGCCGGGGCTTCGGAATGCAGCGCGCGCGTCAGCACCTCGATCACCGCACCGCGGCTGATCGGCTTCGTCAGATGGTCGAAAGCGCCCAGCCGCATCGCCTCGATGGTGTTGCCGCCGCTCGCATAGGCGGTGAGCACGATCACCGGCGGGAGCCGTGCAAGCCGCGCCTGCAACGCGGCCAGCGTTTCCAGGCCGTCCATGCCGGGCATGCGGTGGTCGAGGAAGACGGCGTCGAAACGCGTGCGCTGCGCGGCGGCCACGCCTTCGGCGCCGCTGCCGGCCTCGGATGTTTCGTGGCCGAGGCTTTGCAGCGTCTCGGCGAGCGTCTCGCGGAAGGCGTCGTCGTCGTCGACGATCAGGATGCGCGCCACGGCAGCTCCAGTTCGAATCGTGTGCCCGGCTTCAGCGCGACATGTCGAAGCTCTCCGCCGTGAGCCAGCGCCACTTCGCGGGCAAGCGCGAGGCCGAGCCCGGTGCCGTCGGCGCGACCGGTGGCGAAAGGCTCGAAAAGCTGGCCGTGCATCGCTTCCGGCACGCCTTCGCCGTCGTCGTCGACGCGGATCAGCAATGCGCCTTCGGGCGATCGCAGCGCAGCAAGCACCACCTGCCCGCCACACGCGGCATGGCGCACCGCGTTGTCCAGCAGGTTGTCGATCGCGCGCGCGAGGTGCACCGGATCGAAAACGGCGCTTTCCTGTACGCCGGCCGGCAGTGGCGCGTCGCACAGATCGACACCGCGTGCTTCCGCCTTGTCCCGCGCTGCGGCGGCGCGTTGCGCCAGCCAATCCTTCAGATCGACCGCGGCCGGCGCGAGCGACACCGGCTGCACCAGCGCCAGCAGGCTGCGCACCAGGTCTTCGAGCCGGTCGATCTGCCCGACGATGGTGTGCAGCGCATCTGCCTGTCGCTCCGGCGCGGCGGCGAGCGCATTTTCGGCTTTCAGGCGCATGGCGGCGATCGGATTGCGGATCTCGTGCGCGATGCCGGCCGTCATCCGCCCCAGCGCGGCCAGGCGCTGGTCGCGATTGCGCTGGCGAGCTGCTTCGCGCAGATGCGTCCGCGCTTCCTCGAAGCGCAATCGGTAGCGGTTGAAGCCGTCGACGATGCGGTCGAGCTCGCGCACGCCGGTACGTTCGAGCACCGGCACGGCGTCGCCCTCGGCCTGTGCGAGGCGCGCTTCGAGACGCTGCACATGGCGCAGTCCGCGCATCAGGATCAGCCCGAGCCAGATGCCCGATGCAAGCACCATCACCATCAGCACGCCGAGGCCGGTCCGCAGGCTGTTCTGCGCCGCGAGCGCACCGGCGTAGGTGCGGGTCATGGTCCAGGCGGCGAGCGTCTTGTCGGGCGATGCCAGGGGGCAAGACGCCACGATCAGCGCCTGCTGCGTACCGCGCACCACGTTGGTTTGCGGCTGCTGCGTCTGCGCCGCGACCTGCGCCATCTCGACGATCAGTGGCGTTTCAGCGACGGGAATGTCGCGTTTGACGCCGCTGCCTTCATAGGTCGGGTAGGCATAGGCGATCAGCCCGCTCTTCGCCTGCCAGATGCCGCCTTCGACCTGAGGCGCTTCCAGCAGAACCAGTTGCAGCAGCACCTGCAGCAGATCGATCTGCGGCTGTGCGGGGGCGGGGTCGGGCAGCGATTTGGCATAGCGCGTTGCGATGGCGCTGCACGATCGCTCGGCGGCGGTCGTGCCGGCTGCCAGCTGCGCGCCGGCACTGCTGCGGAAGAGCGTGACCATCACCACGGCAAGCGCGACGCACACCCCCAGCAGCAGGGTCCAGAAGAAAATAAGCTGTGCGCGGAGGGATCTCATTGGGCGCCGATCGTAGCCAGCGCGCGCGGAAGGCCGGTAGGCCGGCTGGCCGGATCAGGACAGGAAAACCGGCTCACCCAGGTTGAGCATCAGCCGGTTGGCCCAGCCGAAGATCGCCGCCGCATGGATCGCGTCGAGGATTTCCAGCTGCGACAGCCCGGCCGCACGCACGGCCTGCAGCTGCGCCGCACCGAAGTGCGCCGGGTCCTGCGTCAGGTCGATGCTCAGCTGCACGATGGCGCGCTCGCGGGCGTTGGTGCCGGCGCCTTGCGGCTCGGTGAACACCTGGTGGATCACGTCGTTGCGCTTGGTCAGCTGCTCGAAGCGCTGGGCGTGCACCGATGCGCAATACACGCAGCCGTTGACCCGCGACACCACGGCCGACGCCAGCTCGCGCTCGGCCCGCGACAGGCCGCCCGGCGCGTACATGATCGCGTTGAAGACGATGGCGCGTTCTTCGAGGATGCGCGGCTGATGGGCGAGCAGCAGGTAGTAGTCGCTGGTCTTGGCCTTGGGATGGCTGGTTTCCAGGATCGCGATCTGCGCCGGCGTCGCCTGCGCGAGTTCGACCACCGGCAGCCAGGATTTCCATTCCAGCGTCTCGCTCGTGTAGCCGTTCACGCGCAAGGGCTCGCCGGGCTTCGGCATGTTGGCGGGATG
>JAQGMX010000034.1 GCA_028292145.1 Variovorax sp. | reverse complement strand
CGCGGCTCGTGATGGTGGTCGCGATCAGCGGCTGGCGGGCGGCACGGTATCCGGAGAACGCGGAATACCTGATGCGCAACAACGCGTTGTCGTGGGCACGCCTCACGGCTTGCGAGCGCGTCGGCGCAGTGGCTGCGACACGGGCTTTCCGCAACGCCTGCGGATTGAACTGAACCGGAAGATCGACCCATGTCCATGATCCCTGCCGACACGCAAGCCCTGATGGACCGTCGCGCCCGCGCGCTCGGCCCGGCCTATCGCCTGTTCTACGAAACGCCGCTGCGCCCAGTGCGCGGCGAAGGCGTGTGGCTGCACGACGCCGACGGCAAGCGCTACCTCGATGCGTACAACAACGTCGCTTCGGTCGGCCATTGCCATCTGCATGTCGTCGAAGCCATTGCGCGGCAGGCTGGCATGCTGAACACGCACACGCGCTACCTGCACGAAGGCGTGCTCGACTATGCCGAACGTCTGCTGGCCACGATGCCTGCCGAACTCGCGCATGCGATGTTCACCTGCACCGGCAGCGAGGCCAACGACCTCGCGATGCGCATCGCAAGGTCGCACACGAAGGCCGAAGGCCTGATCGTCACGCGCTTCGCGTACCACGGCGTCACCTCGGCAATTGCGGGCGCCTCGCCGTCGCTCGGCAAGTTCGTGCAGCTCGGCGACGACGTGCGCACGGTGCCCGCGCCAGACAGCTACCGCATTGCGCCGGAGGCGATGGGTCGCCATTTCGCGGACGGCGTGCGCGCCGCCATCGCCGACCTGAAAGCCGCAGGCATGCGCCCTGCCGCGCTGATGGTCGACACCTCGTTCTCGAGCGACGGCATCTTCACCGACCCACCCGGTTTCATCGCCGAGGCGATTGAAGCGGTGCGCCAAGCCGGTGGTCTTTTCATCGCAGACGAAGTACAGGCCGGACTCGGCCGGATGGGCGATTCGCTCTGGGGCTTCCAGCGCCACGGCGTGGTGCCGGACATCGTCACGATGGGCAAACCGCTCGGCGCCGGCCATCCGCTCGCCGGCCTCACGGTGAAGCCCGACGTGCTCGCCGCGTTCGGACGCGAATGCCGCTACTTCAACACCTTCGGCGGAAATCCGGTGTCGATGGCTGCGGGCATGGCGGTGATGGACGTGATCGAACGCGAAGACTTGATGGGCAATGCGCAGCGTGTCGGCGACTATCTGCGCGGTCGGCTGCGTGAGTTGACTTCAAGGCACCCGCTGATCGGCGACGTGCGCGGCGCGGGGCTGTTCGTTGGTGTCGAGCTGGTGACCGATCGGGAAGCGAAGACGCCAGCGACGGCGGCAACGGTGCGTGTGGTGAACGGCATGCGCGAGCGCGGCGTGCTGCTGAGCGGAACCGGGGAGCACGCGAACATCCTGAAGATCCGGCCGCCGCTGGTGTTCTCGGAAGGGAATGCGGATCTGCTGGCGGAGACGCTGGATGGGGTGTTGCGTGAGGTTGCGCGCGGTGCCTGACGACCGCACGCTCCCGGCGCCTCAGCTAAGGAGCGCCGGAAATTGCGTTTGCAAAAACTGGCGCGTGTGCGCGAGCAGGCGCTGCGCTTGTGTCAGGCACTCCACGACCACGGCTTGACCGACCGGATCGCCTTCATAGTCGTTCTGGTTGCGCTGCTTGCGTAGCGCGTCGAGCACGATGATCACATCCGTGGGGAGCGCCATCGTGAGCGGTAGAGCCTGCAAGGCAGTCTGGTGATGGCCAGGCTGACTGGTGGAGGTTCGGTACCCCTGTGCCCAGAGCCCGAGCATCGCGCATTGAAGGATGCACTTGTACGCAGCGTCGAAACGGTTCTCCAAGCTGAGCGCCTGCAACTGCGCATCGACGAGATTGCGAGCGGCCGCAGCAAGCAGACGCTGCACGCCTTGCGGCGTGGCATCAAACGCCTGCAGTCGATGAATGGCCAGCAAGTTGACCAAGGTCATATTCGGTTCCGATCAGAAGAATGCGAGGATTTGCAAGCAGATTGGATACGAAAGAATCCTCTTCAGTCACGTGTCGCCGGAATTGAGCAGCGCTGTAAACCACCGGATTGATCTCGCGACCGAGTTCAAACTGGGCCGGATGAAGCGCACGCACAACGTCGCCGAAGCCACGTTCTGTGATGATGAGTACATCGACATCGCTGGCTGCGTTCTCTGTGCCGCCCGCGACTGAACCGAAGATGAATGCCAACTCAGGTTTCAGATCAGTGAGCGCACCGGTCAAAACCTCCGCTGCACCCGTGGTTTTGCGCAGCAGCCCGGCCAGTTCCACGAACACAGGAGATTCGCGATTGGCTTGGTAGCGCACCTGATTGCCCTGCGAGGCACGCAACAGCAAGCCAGATTCCGCCAGTTTGGCCAATTCCTTGTGCAAGGTGCCAGGCGCCGTATTCGTCAGACGCGCCAGTTCGCGGACGTGGTAGTTCGTGTCTGGATGCAGCAGCAACTGACTCAAGACTTTCTTGCGGTAACCACCAAAAAGAAGATCAGCCAACATGGCAAATAAATGAAGCCTTAATTGCTTCGATTGTAGCCAAATAAGCTTCGTTTGAAGCTTATTTGGCTACGTTTTCAGCCGATTTCCGACTCAGTACCCACGCCCCGCGTCCACCACCCCCGGCAACGCATCGAACCCCACGCCGCTCTCCAGCGCCCGGATCTTCCCCGCGATCTGCGCTATCGATTCATCGCGCAGCGTGCGTGCCGACCCGTGCGGCGTCACGTTGATCTTCGGATGGCGCCAGTACGGATGGTCGCCCGGCAGCGGCTCCTGCTCGAACACGTCCAGCGTCGCGCCTGCAAGCTGGCCGGCGTCGAGCAGCGGAATCAGGTCGTCTTCGACCAGATGCGCGCCGCGCGCGACGTTGATGACGTAGCCGCCCGGCTTACCACCGTTGAGTTTCAGCAGGTTCTCGCACCGCAGTACACCGCGCGTCTCGGGCGTGACCGGCAGCAGGCAGACTAGCACGCGGCTGGCGGCGAGGAAGTCGTCGAAGCTTTCCGCGCCCACGAAGTTGCGCACGCCGTCGATCGCCTTCGGCGTGCGGCTCCATCCGTTGACTGGAAAGTCGAACTGCGCCACGGCCTTAGCCACCCGCTCGCCCAGCACGCCGAGCCCCATGATGCCGACCGGAAAATCGCCCCGTGATCGCGGCTTGCGGAAGGTCCAGCGCCCTGCGCGCGCTTCGACTTCGTACGCATCGAATTCGCGGAAGTGCCGGATCAGCGCGTGGCAGACGTATTCGGCCATCTGCACCGACATGCCGGCGTCGTCGAGCCGCACGATGCGGGTTTGCGGTGGCAGCTTGAGACCGAGCAGGGCATCGACGCCGGCGCCGATGTTGAACAGGCCACGCAACGCCAGCTGGTCGTCGATGAAAGCCTGTGGCGGCATCCAGACGACGGCATGGTCGGCA
The DNA here is from genome assembly GCA_028292145.1 of Variovorax sp. Lineage (GTDB taxonomy): Bacteria > Pseudomonadota > Gammaproteobacteria > Burkholderiales > Burkholderiaceae_C > Variovorax. The sequence continues at coordinate 3,677 of JAQGMX010000034.1, read as the reverse complement.
GGCGGCGAGCCGGGCTCCCAATTTTCTATATCGGCGCCGGGCAGTGCGGCGCGGAGGCCGGAAACCCACGGGTCGGGGCGGTTGTCGGTGAGGCAGACGGTAATTCGCATGCGGACGATTCTCGCCGCGCGTCCGCCATTCGCCTGTCGCCTACGCCGCGATGCGCAGCAACTCCGACCCTTCCGTCACCTGGTCGCCGGGTGCATACAGCAATTCCTCGACCGTGCCGTCGGCGGGCGCTGCGATGGTGTGCTCCATCTTCATCGCTTCCATCACCGCGAGCGGCTGGCCGCGCGTGACCTTGTCCCCTGCCTTGACCGCGAACGACACGACCTTGCCCGGCATCGGCGCGGTCAGGCGACCGCCTTCGGCCTGGGCGCCCCCGGCATGCGCGAGGCGGTCGATGGCCGCGATGCGCGTCGCACCTTTGCCGGCAAATACATGTGCGACGGACTGGCGCTCGTAGACATCGAGCGTGTGACGTTCGCCGTCGAACGAGAGCGCGATCTGTCCGTTTGGCAACGTATCGATGACCAGCGGGCCCGAGACCCCGCCCGCGTTGAGCGTCAGCGTGCCGTCGTGCAGATAGCGCAGCGTGGCGGTCTGCGTGTCCCCGCGAAAGTCGAAGGCGAAGATGCGCGCGGTCGTGCCGTGCGAACGCCAGCCGTCGCGCCGGCTGAACGGGTCGCCGGTCCGTGCTGCGCGCTCATCGAGCAGCGTGCGCGCGATCGACGCGGCTGCCGCGAGCGACAGTCCCAGCGGTTCGCGATCGAACAGAACCGCACGCTCACGCTCGATCAGCGCGGTGTCGAGATCGGCTTTCGAAAACGAATCGGTCGCGAGCACGCCGCGCAGGAACTGCACGTTGGTCTGCACGCCGACGATGTGCACCTGCGCCAGGGCAGTGTCGAGCCGCGCAAGCGCCTCGTCGCGCGTCGCGCCGTGGACGATCAGCTTGGCGATCATCGAATCGTAGAAAGGCGAAATCTCGCCGCCCTCGCGCACGCCGTCGTCGATGCGGATCGAGCCACGTTCGAACGCCGTCGCCTGCGGCTTGCGATAGACCTGCAGCATGCCGGTGGCGGGCAGGAAGTTGTTGTCGGGGTTCTCGGCGCAGATCCGCGCCTCGATCGCATGGCCGTGAATCTTCAGGCCGGCCTGCTTCAACGGCAGCGCCTCGCCCGACGCCACGCGCAGTTGCCATTCGACGAGGTCGAGGCCGGTGATAGCTTCCGTCACCGGATGCTCGACCTGCAGCCGCGTGTTCATCTCCATGAAGAAGAAGTTCATTTCGCCGCCGGTCCGCTGCTCCACGATGAACTCGACCGTGCCCGCGCCGACGTAGTTCACCGCCTTGGCCGCAGCCACCGCCGCTGCGCCCATCTGCTGGCGCATCGCCTCGGTCATGCCGGGCGCGGGCGCTTCCTCGAGCACCTTCTGATGACGGCGCTGCACGGAGCAGTCGCGTTCGAACAGGTAGACGCAGTCGCCGTGGGTGTCGCCGAAGACCTGGATCTCGATGTGACGCGGACGCTGGACGTACTTCTCGATCAGCACCGCGTCGTCGCCGAAGCTGTTGATCGCCTCGCGCTGGCAGGAGGCGAGCGCTGCCGCGAAGTCTTCCGACTTGTCGACCGCGCGCATGCCCTTGCCGCCGCCGCCCGCGCTGGCCTTGATCAGCACCGGATAGCCGATGCGGTCGGCCTCGCGCTGCAGCATCGCGGGGTCCTGATCGTGGCCGTGATAGCCGGGCACCAGCGGCACGCCCGCTGCTTCCATCAACTGCTTCGACGCCGCCTTCAGGCCCATCGCCTTGATCGCCGACGGCGGCGGGCCGATGAAGACCAATCCTGCGTCGGCGCAGGCTTGTGCGAAATCCTCGTTCTCGCTCAGGAAACCGTAGCCCGGATGGATGGCTTGGGCGCCCGTGGCCTTGGCGGCTTCGAGGATCTTTTCCCAGCGCAGGTAGCTGTCCTTCGGCGCGCTGCCGCCGATGTAGACGGACTCGTCGCAGGCACGCACGTGGTTGGCGTTCGCGTCGGCGTCTGAATACACGGCGACGGTGCGGATGGCCATGCGGCGCGCGGTGGCCGCGACCCGGCAGGCGATCTCGCCTCGGTTGGCGATGAGGATCTTCTTAAACATTGGGCGGGTCTCCGGGAAGCTTGTTGGAATTTTTCGGACTGAACTGGAAGGCGGACACGACGCCCGGATCGGGCTTGCCGCTGAAGATGCGCGTAACGCGCCCGACGAGCCCCCGCAAGAAGCGCCAGCTTTTCCGGATCAGCCACACGCTGCAGACCAGCATCAGCACGAACAGCACCACGAACACCAGCGGATGCGCGACGGCCAGCCAGAGACTGGCGGGCACCATGCTGTCCTCGACCAGCGATGCGCCGACGTTGCTGAACGGCTCCGGCGACGTATTGATCGCGGCGCGCGTCGTTGCCTTGGCCGCATGTGCCGTTGCCGCGAAACCGCCGCCCAGCAGCGCAGCGACCAGCGCCATCACCGCATGGTCCCCGCCGAATACGCCGGCGGCCAATGCGGCGCCCGCCGGAATGCGGATGACAGTGTGGACCATGTCCCAGAGCGAATCGAGCCCCGGTATCTTGTCGGCGAAAAATTCGATGAAGACCATGAAGCCGGCGACCGCCATCACCACCGGGTTGGCAAGCAGATGCAGCCCGCTGGGCAACGGCACCCAGCCGAAGTAGCCGGCCAGCCCGGTCAACAGCACGACCAGGTAGAGCCGAATGCCGCTGGCCCAGCCGATGGCGGCAGCCAGCGCGAGCAGTTGGGGCATGTCGAGTTCTGGCATCGGCTATTTCCCGTTCAACCCAGCCACGAAGGCTTGCGCTTCTGCAGGAACGCCTGAACGCCCTCTCGGCCTTCTTCGCTGGCACGGATGTCGGCAATGCCTTCAACCGTTTTCGCGATCAGCGCATCGTCTATTTCTCGACCGGTGACATCGGCCAGCAGCGTCTTGCACGAGCGAACGGCCGCCGGACTGGCAGAGGTCAGCGCCTTGAGCAGTTCGTCGACCTTGGCATCGACGGCATCGGCCGCGACCACCTCATGCACGAGCCCAATGCGATGCGCCTCGGCGGCGGTGAAGCGCTCGGCCGTGAGGAAGTAGCGCTGCGATGCGCGCGCGCCCATCGCCCGGATCACGTACGGGCTGACGGTCGCAGGTATCAGGCCGATCTTCACCTCGCTCAGGCAATACCAAGCAGTATCGACGCTCACCGCCATGTCGCAGGCCGCGACCAGGCCCATACCACCGGCGTACACGTCACCCTGCACGCGGGCGAGGGTCGGCTTGGGGCATTCGGCGATCGTGCGCAGCATGTCGGCCAGCTTGCCGGCGTCGGCGATGTTCTCGTCGCGCGTGTAGTCGGCCATGCGCCGCATCCAGTTGAGGTTGGCGCCGGCGCAGAAGGCAGGGCCGTTGGCACCCAGCACGATGGCCTTGACCTGCGGCGCAGCGCCGGCTTCGACGAAGGCCTGCGTCAGTTCGGCAATGACGATGTCGTCGAAGGCGTTGCGGGTGTCGGGCTGGTCGAGCCAGATGCGGGCAATGGGGCCGTCGATGGTCAGTTTGAGTTTGGTTAAGTCGGTCATGGTCTGCGGCCTTACATGCGGAAGATGCCGAATTTCGGCTCCGGTATCGGCGC
>JAQGMX010000548.1 GCA_028292145.1 Variovorax sp. | reverse complement strand
CCGAAGTGGTTCATCTCCGCGACGGCCGACGGGAAATCCGTCGCCTTGTCGAAGCCGCCCTGCAGATAGGCGCCGCACAACAGAAGCAGCGCGAGCCAGTGCACGGCGCGTGAGGTGAAGAGGATCCGAATCGCATGCATCTTCAGACGGCCCAGCAGGCGCAACCGAGCGCGCCCCAGAAGCTTTTCAGATCCGCTATCGGCAGCTTGCTGCTCCACGCGGTCGCATGCTGATGCCCATGCACGTTGCAGTCGTTCGCGCAGGCGCAGTCGGCTGCGATGCGGTGCAGGGTCGATTGCAGCGGCTTGCCCTCGGGGCTGGCTTCCTGATCGGCCCATCCCGCGTAGCCGCCGAAGGTGCGTGCCGGCGACCAGTCGGGCATGGCCAGCGGCGGCGCGCTTTCGTCGTGGCCGCGGAACGGGCCGGCGCCGTAGACCACCTTGCCGCCGACCATCGTCAGCAGCGCGGTGGTATCGGCGATGTCGGACTCGGCGCAGGCGAAGAAGTCGCGGTCGGGCACCACCAGGTCGGCGAGCTGGCCGGCTTCGATCCGACCTTTCTTGCCGACCTCGTTGGAGAACCAGGTCACGTTCTCGGTCCACATGCGCAGCGCGGCTTCGCGGTCGAGGCAATTGCGCTGCGGATAGAGCTGCATGCCGCCGACCGTCTTGCCGGTGACCAGCCACGACAGCGACACCCACGGGTTGTACGAGGCCACACGCGTCGCATCGGTGCCGGCCGAAACCTTCACGCCTTTTTCCAGCATGCGCTTGACCGGCGGCGTGGCTTCCGCTGCGCCGGCGCCGTAGCGCTCGACGAAGTACTCGCCCTGGTAGGCCATGCGGTGCTGCACCGCGATGCCGCCGCCGAGCGCCGCGATGCGGTCGATCGACTTTTCGGAGATGGTCTCGCAATGGTCGAAGAACCAGTTCAGACCGGCCAGCGGCGTGTCGCGGTTCACCTTCTCGAACACGTCGAGCGCGCGCGCGATCGTCTCGTCGTAGGTCGCATGCAGGCGCCACGGCCAGCGGTTTTCCGCCAGCACGCGCACCACGCCTTCGAGGTCGCCCTCCATCTCGGGCGCCATGTCGGGGCGCGGCTGGCGGAAGTCCTCGAAGTCGGCGGCCGAATACACCAGCATCTCGCCGGCGCCGTTGTGGCGGAAGTAGTCGTCGCCCTGCTTGTATTTCGAGTTGGCGGTCCAGTTCAGGAAATCTTCCTTCTCCTGCTTCGGCTTCTGCGTGAAGAGGTTGTAGGCGAGGCGGATGGTGAGCTGGCCGGCTTCGGCCAGTTTCTGGATCACCTGGTAATCCTCGGGATAGTTCTGGAAGCCGCCGCCGGCATCGATGGCGCCGGTCACGCCCAGGCGGTTGAGTTCGCGCATGAAGTGGCGTGTGGAATTCAGCTGGTAGTCGAAGGGCAGCTTCGGCCCCTTGGCCAGCGTCGCGTACAGCACGGTCGCGTTCGGCTTGGCCAGCAGGAGGCCGGTCGGGTTGCCGGCCGCGTCGCGCACGATCTCGCCGCCGGGAGGTGCCGGCGTGTCCTTCGTGTAGCCGACGGCGCGTAGGGCGGCGCCGTTGAGCAAGGCGCGGTCGTAGAGGTGCAGCAGGAAGACGGGCGTGCCGGGCGCAGCCGCATTGAGTTCGGCGATGGTCGGCAGGCGCTTTTCGACGAACTGGTGCTCGGTGAAGCCGCCGACGACACGCACCCACTGCGGCGCGGGCGTGACGGCGACCTGGCGCTTGAGCATGCCCATCGCATCGGCCAGGCTCTTCACGCCGTCCCAGCGCAGTTCGAGATTGAAGTTGAGCCCGCCGCGAATGATGTGCAGGTGGTTGTCGATCAGCCCCGGCAACACCGTGCGGCCCTGCAGGTCGATGACGCGCGTCGCAGCGTCCGCCAGCGGCAGGATGTCTTCGCTGCGACCGACGTGCGTGAAGCGTCCTTCGCCGATGGCGACCGCGCTCGCGACCGGGTTCGTACGGTCGAGCGTGGTGAAGCGGCCGTTGTGCAGGATGAGTTCGGGAGCGGTCATGCGCGTGGGTCCTTCTTCGCTGCGACCGAGGTTCCGGCGGTCTTGGCGCACTGCGGCAGTTCACCGAACATGTGCGGTGCGACCTGGTGCTGGAGCCAAGAGGTGGCGACCGGCCCCTGCTGGAACAGCCGCTTGGCCAGCGACGGCAACTGCTCGCCGGCCAGAATGCCCAGCAGGCCGACCAGCGCGATGATCGGCGGCGCCGGTGAGCGCACGCTGAACAGCGCATAGATGACGCCGACCAGCACGCCGAGCACGAGGGACACGAGATACGGCTTCATCCTGCGCCGCCCCTCAGCCTTCGTGCGCGCCGAACATGGCACGCGCGTAGTTGATGCCGATGCCGTAGCCGCCACCGAACTTCTTCGCGATGCCGGTGGTCATGTCGTAGCTCTCGGTGCGGGCCCAGTCGCGCTGCATTTCCAGCAGGTACTGCAGGGCGGTCATCGGCTGCGCGCCGGCCTGCACCATGCGGTCCATCGCGCGGTTGTGCGCCTCGGCCGAGATGTCGCCGCAGGCATCGGCGATCACGAACACCTCGAAGCCTTGGTCGATGGCCGACAACGCAGGGCCGACGATGCAGACGCTGGTCCACAGCCCCGCGAGCACGATGCGCGACTTGCCGATCTCGTTGATGCGGCGGATCACGGCCGCGTCTTCCCAGGTGTTCATCGACGTGCGGTCGAGCAACGCCTGGCCGGGAAACGGGGCGGTCACTTCCTCGAACATCGGGCCAGAGAAGCTTTTCTCGGCCACGGTCGTGAGGATGGTCGAGGTGCCGAAGCCGGCGGCGGATGCGGCGACCAAGCCGGCGTTCGAGCGCAGCAGCACCGGATCGATCGAATTTGTCGCGAAAGCCATCTGCGACTGGAAATCGATCATGACCAGCGTGTGGTCGGTCGGGGTCAGCAACTTGGCGCCGGGGGTTGGGGTGGCCGTGATGGTCATTACGAAGAAACCTTTGTGTCGAAATAGAAGGAGACGGTCCGACGTTAGGAGGGGCCGTCGCGCGCAGATAGACGGTTAGCGCGGTTTTTGAATGAATGTGCGCAAGCGTCGAAAGCCGTCCGCACAACTCTAGGATTCGTCGACCGATAAGAGAATGGAAAATATCGAAAACCATCCATGCCGATAACGTCATGAAAGACACGAGAAAGCGATGAGCAAACTCCCTGATCTCGAGGCCTGGGCCATCTTTGCGAAGGTCGCGGAAACCGGCTCCTTCGCGCGCGCGGCAGCCGAACTGGCGATCTCGCAGCCGACCGTGTCCAAGGCGTTGACCCGCTTGGAGACACGTTTGAAAACCACGCTGTTCCACCGAACCTCGCGGCGGATGTCTTTGACGGCCAGCGGTCAGGCCGCGCTGGAGCGCGCGACGCGCATCCTCAACGAGGGCGAGGCTGTGGAGGCCGAGATCACAGAGCAGTCGAAGAGCCTGCGCGGAACCATCCGCATTGCCGCACCGATGTCGTTCGGCATCTCGCATCTGGCGCCCGCGCTTCCGGTCTTCATGGCGATGCACCCGGATGTAACACTGGATGTGCAGTTCAGCGACGAGCTGATCGATGTCGTCGACCAGGCCTTCGACATCGCCTTGCGGATATCGACGCTGCCGGATTCAAGCCTGCTGGCGCGTCGCTTGTGCACCGTGCGGCTGATGCTGGTCGGCGCGCCGTCGTACTTCGCGCTTCATGGGCGTCCTGAACACCCGCGCGATCTGGCGACGCACCGTGCGTTGCGCTATGTGCATTCGCGCATCGGCGAGACGTGGCGATTCGGGCATTCCGAGCATGGCGAGTTCTCGCAGATCGTTCCGCCCGCGCTGCGGGTCAACAACGCCGAAGCGCTGATTCCAGCGCTGCATGCGGGGCTCGGACTGGCCATGCAGCCGGAATTCCTGGTCTGGGACGACCTGCGCACAGGGCGCGTCGAAGCGACGCTGACCGACTGGATGATCGATCCGATCGCGCTGCACATCGTCACGCCGCCGGGTCGGGCGAAGCCTGCGCGCGTGCAGGCGCTGATCCATTTTCTGGCGGAAACCTTCGGCGCCGCGCCCTGGGCAAAGGACGCCGATCAGCCTGTCAGGCCGTGATTGCCTCGGCGTGGTTATCCGCCTGCTGCACACGCGCCAGCAGCCATTCCGTCGCCTGTGCCGCGGGCATGGGCCGCGCAAACAGATAGCCCTGGCCCTTGTCGCACTGCAGCCGTGCCAGCTCGGACGCCTGTTCTTCCGTTTCGATGCCCTCGGCGACCGTGCCCATGCCCAGGCTGCGCGCGACGAGGATGGTGGCTTCGATCAGCACGCGGTGATGGCTGCTCGAATCCACCTGGCTGACGAACGACCGGTCGATCTTCACTACATGCACCGGCAGCTGATGCAGACAGGCCAGCGACGAATAACCGGTGCCGAAGTCGTCCAGCGCCAGCCGGATACCGAGCGCGTGCAGTTCATGCAGCCGCTGCGTGATTTCCTGGTCCTGCGCTGCGAAACTTTCCGTGACTTCCAGCTGCAGGTCGCCCGCCGCGATGCCGGTGTCGCTCAGGATCTCGATCACTTGCGCTGCCAGCGCCGGATCGGTGAGCTGCACGCGCGACACATTGACCGACATGTGCCGTGGCGCACGCGCGCCCAGCTGCCGCTTCCACGCCACGCTCTGCGCGCAGGCGCTTCGAAGCACGAAACTGCCGAGCGCGCCGATGAGTCCGGTTTCTTCCGCGATGTCGATGAATTCGATCGGCGGCACGATGCCGCGCACCGGATGCTTCCAGCGCACCAACGCCTCCATGCCCGCACACACGCCGTCGTCCATCCGGACGATCGGCTGGTAGACGACGAACAGTTCGTTTTCCTGCAGCGCCCGGCGAAGGTCGCTCTCGATCGCGCTGCGCCGCGCGACCTTCTCCTTCATCGCCGGCTCGAACACGCTGAAGCGCGCGCCGCCGGCCTGCTTGGCAAAACGCATCGCGATGCTGGCGTCCTGCAGCACCGAGTCCGCATCGCCGCCGGCCGGCGTTGCAAAGGCGATGCCCAGGCTGGCGCTTAGATGCACCGGACCGCCGGCCATGCGGTAGGGCGCATCCAGAACGTCGAGCAGCTGCTGGGCGATCGCCGAAATCCGGTCGACCGAGCCGCAGTGCTCGACCAGCACTGCGAATTCGTCGCCGCCCAGCCGCGCGACAAGCAGTTCGGCCGCGCGTGCCGCAGTGCCGGCGTGCGCAGCAGGTACAGCAGGTGCAGCATGCGCAAAGCGGACCAGCCGCTCGGCCATGCGCTGCAGCAACGCATCGCCGACGGCATGGCCGAGCGAGACGTTGAACTGGTTGAAACGGTCGCTGTTGATGAAGATGACGGCCAGCGCCGCTTCTTCGCCGCCGCCGGTCTGCGCTCCGGCTTCGATGGCGCGTGCGATGCGTTCCTGTACGACGGTGCGGTTCGGTATCGCCGTCAGCGCATCGGTGCGCGCGATGTCGCGCAGCCGCAGGTCGAGGCGGTTCTGCTCCTGCTGCTCCGCGAAAGTCGCGTCGGTGATGGTGAACATCAACGTTTCGCGGTCCAGCTTGACCAGGCTGATGCCGAGTATCCGCACCGCCGTGGCTGGCGATGCATCGAGCACGATGCGCAGCGCCTCGCAGACCGTCTCGCCGGGCAGCGTATCGGCGGCCGCACGCTCGCGCAGCCCCGGCGCCTCCGGTTCGAGCACGTCGAGCATGTTGAGAAGGTTGCCGCCGGGCGCCAGCGGCATCAGCAGCGTGATCGCCATCGGATTGATCATCCGGATGTCGCCGCCCATTTCCGTCTGCACCAGGCCGATTGGCGCCTGGTGAAGGAACTGCATCAGCGACTCGTACGCCGAAGCGTCGGTATTCAATTTCCTGTCCCGGCCGGCCAGCGGGCTACGCGGTTGCGGCCGTCGGCCTTGGCCATGTACATCGCCGCGTCGGCACGTTTGAGCAATTCGTCGATGCTGCCGATTTCCTTGCTCATGCCGACCACGCCGGCGCTGACCGTGTAGCCGATCGCGACGCCGTCGACGGTCAGGACGTTGGAGGCCACGTGCTGGCACATCCGCTGCGCCATCGCCACCGCATCGTCCTCCGATGCCGAAGGCATAAGCACGACAAACTCCTCGCCGCCGAAGCGCGACACGATGTCGGTACTGCGGAAGTTGGCCGACAGGCCGGCTGCCAGATGGCGCAGGACCGCATCGCCGGCAGCATGGCCGTAAGTGTCGTTCACGACCTTGAAATGGTCGGCGTCGAACAGGATCACTGCCAACGGCAGGTTGCTGCGGCTGCAGCGCTCCAGCGCCAGCGCTGCCGACTCGTAGAAGGCGCGTCGGTTCACCAGCCCCGTGAGGTGGTCGGAGAACACCGACCGGCGCAACGCCTCGTTGGCTTCGCGGTGATCGCTGATGTCGCGCACGATCAGGCTGTAGGCCCGATCGTCGCCGCGATCCACGACACCGTCGCCGGCCAGGTTTTTCGGCGGATGCAGCGGCGCGATCAGGCAGCTGCCCCAGTATTTCTCTCCGTTGGCCCGCCGCAGCCAGCCTTCTTCGAGGTTCCAGCCGCTCTGGTCGGCCTCGCGCAGGCGCTCGGCGAGCCGGTGTCGCAGGCGGTCGTCGTCCGGAAAAATGATCGAGTAAGGTTTTCCTACCGCGTCTTCCGCCTCGAAGCCTGTGACCTGGCGCATGCCCGGATTCCAGCTCTGGATCGCGCCGTCACGGTCGAGCGCGAGCAGCGCGTAGTCGGTGATTCCGGTCACGATGGTATGGATCCAGGCCTGGCTCATGCGCAGGTCGCGCTCGCGCTTGACCGATACCGAAACGTCGTCGATCACCGCCATCAGCCGCTCGTCGTCGAGTTTGAGCAGCGTGAGCGACAGAACCTGCGGATCGCGGCGCCCGGGCAGACCGGAATCGATCTGCAGGTGCAATGCATCGCAGACCTTGCCGTGCAGCGGCTTGAAGGCTCGGACACGGTGCGGAAGGTCCGGCGCGACGTTTTCCAGTACATGGAACAGGTTGGACAGCCCGCCGTCCTGCGACAGCGGCATCAGCAGCGCCCCGCACAGCGGGTTGATCATCACGATCTCGCCGTCGATGCGCAGTTGCGCGAGGCCAATCGGCGCCATGTACAGGAACTGCAGCAGTGCCTCGTACTCCTCTTCCGGACCTGCAGGTCCGGTCAGACCCGCCGGGAGCGCAGCGGTCGCTGGAAGTACGGTGTTCACGTCGGGCGCTTGATAAGGACGTAACGAATGTCCGACGCGGCTCCGGCCAGCAGCCGCAGCTTGACCTTGATCGGCCGCATCCTCAGCGTGAGCACGTAATCGATCACCTCGTCGAGTTCGCTCCCGGAGGCCGCTGCATCCTCGAAGCGCTGGGCGACCAGGAAGTTGTTCATGCAGGGCGCGACGATGGTGAACAGCGGATGTCCGACCACCCGCGACACCGACAGGCCGGCCATCTTCGATTCGAAGGCGTTGTAGCGGCGCACCACGGTTTCGGCATCGAAGCCGATGACGCCGAAACCGAAGGTGTCGAGTTCGGCATCCGAGGCGCGCGCGAGTTCCGAGAGGAGATCCGCGTGTTCGAACGGGATGGTGGAAGTTTCAGTCATGGCAAATCAGACGCTTTGATGATTGATTCTTCGTCCGGTTTGCCACGAACTTGAACTCTTTTACGTCAGTTTTTTTCCTTTTGTGACGGACGGCCAGAGATTTTTCAGCGTTGCGACGGCGTCTCCGGACGGCATGACGGCGCGCGGCCGCAGCCGGGTTTCGATCAGCGAAAGGTGGGTGCGCATCGATTTGGCCGCGCCGGCGTCGTCGCCCCGGATCAGTGCGCTGAAGATGTCGCGGTGTTCGTCGCAGGCGCACTGCGTGGTGCTGGCGGACTCGTAGACCGCGACCAGCATCGAGGTGCGGCTGACGAGTTCCTGCATTTGCTGGATGACGAAGACGTTGCCGGTCGCCTCGGCGAGGATCATGTGGAAGGCCGCCGAGAGGCGAACGGACTCGGCGCGGTCGCCGCACTGCAGCGCCTGCGCTTCCTGCGCGATGTGCGCCGTCAGCTGCGCTGACTGCTCCGCGGTGAGCGTCGGCGCCAGATGGCCGACGATGCCGCCTTCGAGGATGCGCCGCGCCTCGTAGATGTCGCGTGCCTGTTCGAGCGAAGGCGAGGCGACGAAGGCGCCGCGGTTGGGTACGAGCTCGATCAGCCGGTTGGTGCCCAGCCGCTGCAATATCTTGCGGATGCGCTCCCGGCTGATGCCGAAAATCTCTGCCAGCGCCGTTTCGCGCAGCGGCGTACCGGGTGTCAGCTGGCCGGCGAGCAGCGCCCGCGAAATCGTCTCGTAGACCGCTTCCTCGCTGTCCCTCATGTCGTGGACGCCAGCCAGTGGCGCGCGATCTGCTCGCGCGTCGCGACCCAGCTGCCGCCTTTCTGCGCGATGTGCAGGAGGATGCGCTCCAGCGCGCCGATGCGGCCGGGCCGCCCGATCATGCGCAGGTGCAGGCCGATCGACAGCATGCGCGGTCTGTCGGCGCCCTCGCGCCAGAGCCAGTCGTAGGCGGCGCAGACGTAGTCGGCGAACTCGTCGCCGGTGCCGAAGCGCTGGGTGTTCTGGAACTGCATGTCGTTGGTGTCGAAGGCGTAGGGCAGCACGACGTGGCTGCGGCCGTCGACGTCGACGAGGTAGGGCGTGTCGTCGTTGTAGGCGTCGCTGTCGTAGAGAAAGCCGTTTTCGACCAGCAGCCGCCGCGTGTGCGCCGTGGCGTTGGAGCGCGTGTGCCAGCCGCACGGCGCCCGGCCGGTGGCGGCCTCAATGGCGGCGCGGGTGCGCACGATGCCTTCGCGCTCCTGCTCGGGCGTGAGGTCGGTGCTCTTTTCCCAGCGCCAGCCGTGCGCCGAGATTTCGTGGCCCTGTGAGAACGCATGCTGCGCCAGCCACGGCGAGCGCTCGACCGCACGGCCGCATGCGCTCAGCGTGTAGTGCCCGCCGTGCGTCGCGAACAGCTCGGCGATGCGCCAGTACGCCACGCGGGTGCCGTACTCGAAATGGCTGTCGATGCAGCGGTCGGGCGCCGGCTGCGGGTCGATGACTTCGTAGATGCCTTCGTTGCGCGCATCGCCATCGGTCATTGAGAACTCGGCGCCTTCCTCGAAGTTGACGACGAAGGACACCGCGACGCGCGCGTCGCCGGGCCAGCGAACGGCCGGCGGGTTCTGGCCGTAGCCGATGAAGTCGCGGTCCGGCGGCGTTTGTGGAGAGAGTGATGTCATGGTCAGAACTGCGCCAGCCGCCGCATGCCGACCATGCGTTCGGCGATGAACAGCACGACGATGGCCAGCAGGATCAGGCATGAGGAAATGGCGGCGATGGTCGGATCGGGCGATTCTTCGAGGTAGCGCAGCACCTCGATCGGCAGCGTCTTGTTGCGCGCATCGGTGAGGAAGATGGAAATCGGGTAATTGTCCATCGACGCCAGGAAGGCGAACAGGCCCGACGTGAGGAAAGCCGGCGCCAGGGCCGGCACCATCACCTGCAGCAGCGCGCGCCGGCGCGACAGGCCCAGTGTCTGCGCCGCCTCGATCAGCCGCATGTCGAACAGCGCCAGGCTCGCATGCACGGTGCGCGTCACGTAGGGCAGCGTGATGACGATGTGGCCGATCAGCAGCGCAGAGAAGACATCGCGCAGGCCGATCGCGCGCAGCGCCTGCAGCAGCGCCACGCCGATCACCAGGCCCGGCATCAGGAGCGGCGACACCAGGAAAGCCAGCAGCGCATCGCGGCCCTTGAACCGGCCCTGCTCGATGGCGATGGCGCACAGCGTGCCGAGCACCAGCGCCACCGCCGTCGAACCCAGCGCGACGCCGACCGACAGCGTGAGCGTTGCGCCCAGGCCTTCCTTGTCGAACATCGCGGTGTACCAGCGCAGCGACCATTTGCTCAGGTCGCCGGTCGGCAGGTTGAACACCGACGAGTTGCTGAACGACACCAGCACCACGACCAGCAGCGGCGCCAGCATGAAGATGGCCACGACCGCGAGCAGCAGACGGCTGCTCCAGCGCGAGAGGATGCCGGCGTTCATGCGGCGTCTCCGGATGTCCGGCCGCGCGCCTGCAGGCGGCGCGTCAGCACGGTGTTGCCGACGACGATGACCACGGCGATCAGCAGCAGCACCACCGCCATCGTCGAGCCGGCCTGCCGGTCGCGCATGAAGAGATAGGCGCGCGCCATGAGGGCGGGTAGCGTCTGGTAGCGGTCGCCCACCAGCAGCGAAGGAATCACGTACATCGACACCGCCATCGAGAACACGAAGGCGCAACCGGTGACCACGCCTGGCAGCGACAGCGGCCAGGTCACGCGTAGGAACGCATGCACCGGACCGGCGCCGAGCGTGGCGGCTGCCTCCTTCATCCGCGAATCGATCTGCCGCGCGACGGTGAAGATCGGCAGCACCATGAAGGGCAGGAACACGTGCACCGCCGCGATCACCAGGCCGCGCTCGTTGAACAGCAGCTTGACGGGCTCATCGGCCAGGCCCAGCGCCATCAGCAGCTGGTTCACCATGCCGTTGCTGCGCAGCAGGATGGTCCAGGCGAAGCTCTTGACGATGACGCCGACCGACAGCGGCAGGATCAGCGCGAGGAACATCAGCCCCTGCACCGGCAGGGAGGCGCGTGCCATCGCGAAGCCGACCGGGTAGCCGATCAGCAGGCACAGGCCGGTGACGGTCAGCGCCGTCTTGAGCGTGTTCCAGACCACGCGGGCGTTGTAGCCGTCGGAGAAGAAGTCGGTGTAGCCCTTGAGGCTGAAGCCGCCTTGCTCGGCCTGGAAGCTGGTTGCCAGCAGGATCGCCAGCGGCAGCGCGAAGACCAGCAGCAGGTAGCCGGCGCCTGGCAGGGCGAGCCAGGCGACGCGGCCGGTCGCGGAGTTGGATGCGGACATGGCTTGCTCCTCAGGCGGCGGTTTCGAGCGGAAACACCAGCGTGTCCCGCACCGGCCACGACAGCGTCATCGTGTCGCCGTTGCGCGGTGCGGTGCCGGCATGCGCGGGCAGCTCGGCCATCAGCGGGCCGATGCCCGGGGCCGACGGCGCGTCGAAATAGACGAGTCGGTTCGACCCCCGGTAGACGGTTTCCCCCACGCGCAGCGCGATGCGGTTGACCGAATCGTTAGCCGCCGGTGCATCGGGTGCGGCCGAGGTCGCGATCATTTCCGGCCGGATGCCCAGCAGCACCTCGGCGCCGACGGTGAAATCCGGTGCTTCACCGGGCATGTCAGCCGGCACGGGCGCCATGACCATGCCGTGGGCGGTACGCACGGACAGCGAGTCGGCGGTCCTGCGCTCGATCCGTCCCTGCACCTGCGACGACAGCCCGACGAAGTTCAGCGTGAACTGCGTGCGCGGGCGGGCATAGATGCGCTCGGGCACGTCGAACTGCTCGATGGCGCCACGGTTCATGACGGCGATGCGATCGGACATCACCAGTGCCTCGTCCTGGTCGTGCGTGACGAAGATCGCCGTCATGCCGGCGTCGCGCAGCATCTGGCGCAGTTCGATCTGCATCGTCTCGCGCAGCT
Source organism: Variovorax sp. (assembly GCA_028292145.1). GTDB lineage: Bacteria > Pseudomonadota > Gammaproteobacteria > Burkholderiales > Burkholderiaceae_C > Variovorax. Next base: position 6,703 of record JAQGMX010000548.1, on the reverse strand, counting down.
TGCGGTCGAGCGCCGAAAGCGGCTCGTCGAGCAGGATCAGGCGCGGACGCGTGGCGATGGCGCGGGCGACGGCCACGCGCTGCTGCTGGCCACCCGAGAGCGCGGAGATCGGCCGGTCGGCCAGTGCCGACAGCTGCACCGACTTGAGCGCCTGGGCCACGCCGGCGGCGATCTCTGCCTTGGGCGTGCCGCGCGCCTTCAGGCCGAAAGCGATGTTCTCGCCGACCGTCAGATGCGGGAACAACGCATAACTTTGGAACACCACGCCGATGTTGCGGCGATGCGCCGGCAGCGCAGTCATGTCGACATCGCCGACCGTCACCCGGCCGGCGTCGCAGGGCGTGAGGCCCGCGATGATGCGCAGCAGCGTCGTCTTACCGCAGCCCGAAGGCCCGAGCAGCGAGACGAATTCCCCCGCGCCGATCGACAGGTCGAGCCCGTCGACCACCGCCTGCGCGCCGTAGCGCTTGACGATCCCGGTGAGCTTGAGCGCGCTCACAGGGACATCTCGCGGTCCCAGCGCTCGACCCAGCCCTTGCGCTGCTCGGCGATGTAGGCCCAGTCGGGAACGAAGACCGTGCCTTTCGGCACATCGGCCGGCGTCGCCACGCCCACGTTGGTCGGCTGCGCGAGCGAGATGTCGGCGATCTGCTTCTGCCAGGCGCCGAGCATGGCTTCGATGAAGGCGTTGGAAAGCGCCTGTTCCGGGCCGTTCTTGACCTTCGCGATGCCTGAGGGCATCGCCATGCCGCCTTCCTTGGGCAGCACGAAATCGATCGGCGCGCCCTTGCTGCGGCGGTCGATGGCGTTGAAGCCGATCATCCCGGCGATGGCGCTGGCTTCGCCTTGCTCCAGCAGGTTGAGCGCCTGCGGCACCTGCGTGTAGACCGTCAGCAGGTTCGGCTTGAGCGCCTTCATCTTGCGGAACGCGGCGTCGGGCAGGTATTGCGCTTCCTTGAGCGGCTTGCCGGTTTCCAGCATTGCCGCGATCAGGAACATCGCCAGGCCTTCGGTGTTCTGCAGCGACGGAATCACCAGCTTGCCCTTGTAGGCGGGCTCCCAGAGCGCGGTGTACGAAGGCACCTGCTTGAGCTTGGCCGTGTTGAAGGCCACGCCGGTCATCGACTGCATGTAGTTGGCCCACATGCCGTCCATGTGCACGGTGCCGGGCTTCAGCTTGGCAAGGCTGGGAATGTCTGCGACGGTGAGCTTTTCGAGCACGCCTTCCTTGACCGCGGGAATCATCACCGGGTCGTCCATGAGCACCACCGACATGTAGGGCCTGGACTTGTTGTTGACCATCTTCTCCAGATTGACCAGCGAGCGCGTGCCTTCGAACAGCACCTTGCAGCCGGTCGCCTTCTCGAACACCGGGATCAACGGATCGAGAAATGACTTGTGGCTGCCGGCGCCGCCGACCACGATTTCCTTGCCTTTGCCCTGCGCTTGCGCCCATGAGGGCAAACCGATGCTGGCCGCAGCCAGCGCGCCCATGGTGAATCCGCGGCGGTTCAAACCTCGATTGGCTTCTGTCATCACGCTTCCTTGTGTGTGGCGCCGTGCGCCCGGTTCTGGGTACTGACGGGCGCTGCACCAGGAAAGGAGCGAGTTGCGCCACGATTGTGCACAATCAATATTGATACGTGCACAATTCAGACCGGTCGCAAGAGCTGTGCCCGTTCCGATTGCTTCGCTTTAAAGAGAAATGACGACTGCGCCGTGCAAACCGCCGTGCTAAGAAATGAACTCACTCTCCCCACGAGGAAGTTCATGACGATCACCATCAACGGTACGCCGGCCAAGTTGCCCGGCGACCCTCGCGTCTCACTGCTCGATTTCCTGCGAGAAGACCTCCATCTCTTCGGCGCCAAAAAGGGCTGCAATCAGGGCGCTTGCGGCGCCTGTACCGTGCTGGTCGACGGCGAGCGCGTGCTGTCTTGCCTTTCGCTGGCGGTGCAGTGCGAGGGCCGCTCGGTCACCACCATCGAAGGTCTGGCGCCGGAAGGCGAACTGCATCCGCTACAAAAAGCCTTCGTCGCGCACGACGGCTTTCAGTGCGGCTACTGCACGCCGGGGCAGATCTGCTCTGCGCTTGGCATGGCCGAGGAGGTGCGACGCGGCGTTCCGAGCCATGTGAGCGGCGACCTCTCGGTCGACACCTTCGTGCTCAGCAACGACGAACTGCGCGAGCGCATGAGCGGCAACCTCTGCCGGTGCGGCGCCTACAACGGCATCGTCGCGGCCATCGCGGAGACATCGGCATGACGCCGTTCACCTATGCGCGAGCCCGCGATGCGGGCGACGCACTGCGACTCGGTGGCGCGGCGGGCGCCAAGTACCTCGGCGGCGGCACCAATCTGGTCGATCTGATGCGCGAAACCATCGAGCGCCCCGGTACGCTGGTGGACGTGACGGGGCTCTCGTCGGAGATCGAAGAGCTCGACGACGGCAGCCTGCTGATCGGCGGCGCAACCCGCAACACGGCGTTGGCTGCGCACCGTGCCGTGCGCACGCGCTATCCCGTGCTGTCGCGGGCGATCATCGCCGGTGCCTCGGCGCAGATCCGGAACATGGCGACGGTCGGCGGCAACATCCTCCAGCGCACGCGCTGCACCTATTTCTACGATGACGAAGGGTCGCGCTGCAACAAGCGCAACCCTGGTCAGGGTTGCGATGCGGCCGAAGGCTTCAACCGCATTCACGCGATCCTGGGCGCGTCGCAAAGCTGCGTCGCGACGCATCCCTCCGACATGTGCGTGGCGCTCGCGTCGCTGGGCGCGGTGGTGCACCTGCGCAGCGCGCAAGGCGAGCGCACGGTCGAGTTGACCGAGCTGCATCGCCTGCCCGAAGACCATCCCGAGATCGAAACGCTGCTCGCGCCGGGCGAGCTCATCACAGCCATCGAACTGCCCGCGCTGGCTTTTTCGGCGCGCTCGACCTACCGCAAGGTGCGCGACCGTTCCAGCTATGCGTTCGCGCTGATTTCGGTGGCCGGTGCCATTGAGTTGGACGGCGACACGGTGAAAGACGTACGCATCGCCCTCGGCGGTGTCGCGCACAAGCCGTGGCGTGCCTGGAAAGCGGAAGCGGCGCTCAAAGGGCAACCCGCGACGCCGGAGAATTTCCGCGCCGCCGCCGAAGCCGAGCTGGCCGATGCACGGGCCCTGCGCGACAACGGATTCAAGATCGAGCTCGCCAAGCGAACCATGGTCGCCACGCTGACCGAACTTACGGAGATGAAGGCATGAACATCATCCAGGAGACCGTTCAGGCGGTCGTGAAGAAAGCCGTCGCGATCGCGCCCGATGCATGGATGCCGGGCGGAAAGCCCGATCCGATGATCGCGCGGACCAACGGACTGATCGGCGCGCCCATTTCTCGGCTCGACGGGCCGCAGAAGGTGCAGGGCCGGGCGCGTTTTGCAGCCGAGTTTCCGATGGAGGGCATGGTGTATGCCGCGCTGGTCTACAGCACGATCCCGAAGGGGCGCATCGCGACGATCGACACAGACGCGGCGCAATCGGCACCGGGCGTGGTCTTGGTGATGACGCACGAGAACGCGCCGAAGATGAAGCCGATGCCGCTGTTCATGTCGAAAGCGAAGGCCGCCGGCGGCGACGATCTGCCGGTGCTGCAGGACGACAAGGTGCACTGGAACGGCCAGCCGATCGCGATCGTGCTCGCCGAAACGCAGGACCAGGCCGACCACGCCGCAGCGCTGGTTGGCGTCACCTACGATACCGAGTCGGCAACGACGTCTTTTGCCGCCGCCAAGGCGAAAGGCACCGAGCCCGGCACCTTCCAGGGCGAGCCGCTGAAGATGGAGATCGGCGATGCGGAGGCCGCGCTCGCCGCAGCGCCGCACCGGGTCGACCTCCGATACACGACGCCGCGCCACAACCACAACGCGATCGAGCTGCACGCCGCGACGCTGGCCTGGAAGGACGACGAGCTGACGATTCACGACGCATCGCAAGGCGTCGCGCACATGGCATGGTCGATGGCGCAGGTCTTCGGGCTCGACGAGAAGCAGGTGCATGTCACGTCACCGTTCGTGGGCGGCGGCTTCGGCGGCAAGACGCTGTGGCGGCATCAGGTGCTGGCCGCAGCGGCCTCGAAACTGGCGGGCCGGCCGGTGCGCCTCACGCTGTCGCGCGAGGGCGTCTATCGCGTGGTCGGCGGACGCACGCTCACCGAGCAGCGCGTTGCCATCGGCGCGCAGGCCGACGGGCACTTCGACGCGCTGATCCACACCGGCGTGGTCGCCATGACGGCGCACAACAATTTGCCCGAACCGTTCGTGCTGCCGACGCGTTCGGCCTATGCGGCCGGCAACATCAAGCTCGATGTCGAAACGGCCACGGTCGACATGCTGGCCAATACCTTCATGCGTGCGCCGGGCGAGGCTGTCGGCACTTTCGCGCTGGAGAGCGCGATTGACGAGTTGGCCCATGAGATGAAGATGGACCCGATCGAGCTTCGCATCCGCAACGAGCCCGAGAAAGATCCGACCACGGGCACGCCCTTTTCCTCGCGGCACATCGTCGAGGCGTATCGGGCCGGTGCCGAGCGCTTCGGCTGGAGCGAGCGGAACGCGACACCGGGATCGCGCCGAGAAGGCGAATGGCTGATCGGCGTGGGCTGTGCGACGGCCACCTATCCGTACCACCGGATGCCGGGCGGCGCGGCGCGCATCACCTTGACGCAGGACGGGCATGCAAAAGTGGAGGTCGCGGCGCACGAAATGGGCATGGGCACCGCGACGGCGCAGACGCAGGTCACCGCCGAGCGACTCGGACTGCCGATGGAGAAGGTGCAGTTCTGCCACGGAGATTCACGCTTTCCGGGCGTCGTGCTTGCGGGCGGTTCGCAGCAGTCGGCCTCGATCGGCAGCGCCGTCATGGCCGCACAGCATGAGCTCATCGTCGAACTGCTGAAGCTCGCCGGCAAGGAATCGCCACTTCACAGCCTGAAGCCGGACGAGGTCGAGGGGCGCGACGGCGGACTTGGCAAGCTCGACGCGCCCGACCGGTTCGAAAGCTACGTCGACATCCTTGCGGGTGCCGGGCGCGACGAACTGGTCGTCGAAGCCAAGGCGCCGCCGCCGCTGGAAGTGCAGCACTGGTCGATGCATTCGCACGGCGCCATGTTCTGCGAGGTGCGCGTGAACGAGGTCACCGGCGAAACGCGCGTCAGCCGCTTTCTCGGCTCCTTCGATTGCGGGCGCATCCTGAACGCGAAGACGGCAAGCAGCCAGTTCCGCGGCGGCATCGTGATGGGCCTGGGCCTTGCATTGATGGAAGAAACGCAGTTCGACGAGCGCAACGGTCGCATCATGAATCCGAGCCTCGCCGAGTATCACGTGCCGGTGCACATGGATGTGCCGGAGATCGACGTGATGTGGACCGATATACCGGACCCACATTCGCCGATGGGCGCGCATGGCGTGGGCGAGATCGGGATCACGGGTGTCGGTGCGGCGGTTGCGAATGCGGTGTTCAACGCTTGCGGGAAGCGGGTGAGGGATTTGCCGATCACGCTGGACAAGCTGATGTAACGAGCGGCTCGCAGCAACAACGAAAAAGGCCGGCAACGTGGTGTTGCCGGCCCTTTTTGTTTGCGCAGTGAGCGATCGGATCAGAACGGAATATCGTCATCCATATCGTCGAAACCCGACGAAGACTTCGCCGGCGCAGGTGCCGGACGCGCAGCCGGTGCGCGAGGTGCTGCAGCTGCGGGCCGCGAATAGCCGCCACCGCCGCCGCCTTGACCACCGCCACCACCTTGGCCGTACCCGCCGCCCTGTCCGCCGCCGCTCTGTCCATACCCATCGTCATCCTGTCCGCCGCCCTGCGGTCCGCCCATGCCCTGGCGGCTGCCCAGCATCTGCATCTGATCGACACGAATATCGGTCGCGTACTTTTCGACGCCGTCCTTGTCGTTGTACTTCCGCGTGCGGATCTGTCCTTCGACGTAGATCTGCGAGCCCTTGCGCAGGTATTGCGCGGCGATTTCTGCGAGGCGGCCGTTGAACACCAGACGGTGCCATTCGGTGGCTTCCTTCATTTCGCCGCTCTGCTTGTCCTTCCACTTGTCGGTGGTCGCCAGGGTTGCATTGCAAACCTGATCGCCGCTCGGGAAGGTTCTTGTTTCCGGGTCGCGGCCGAGATTGCCGACGAGGATGACTTTGTTGACCGATGCCATGTGCACTGCCCCTGATGATTGGATTGAAGGAGGAGGAAGAAAAGACGAAACCTTCGATTATCTACGTCCAAAATACCCATGTCATGCAACACGAGCCGAACTTCCTCGAGAACCTCCGCGCCGAGGTCAAAGGCATCCGAGTCTGGATTGATCGTGCCATCGTTCTGGGCTACGCGGTGGCGTCGGGGCTGTTCGTCGTCGGCTTCACCATGCTCAGCGAATGGACTTTCGGCCTGTTCCAGTTGCTGCACGGCAAATACCCCTGGGCGGTGCTGATCTGGACGCCGGCGCTGACGGCCGCCATTGTCTGGGCAACGCGCCGCTGGTTTCCCGGTGCGGCGGGCTCCGGCATCCCGCAGATCAAGGCGGCCATCGATCCCAAGCTGCCGCCCGGCCAGCGCGGGTTGTTCGCGTCGCTGCGGCTCACCTTCGCCAAGATCGGTCTGGGCGCGGCCGGGTTTCTGGCGGGGCTGTCGATCGGGCGCGAGGGGCCGTCGGT
>JAQGMX010000546.1 GCA_028292145.1 Variovorax sp. | reverse complement strand
CGCGGCTGAGCCGCAGCATCTGGTCGCGGAAAAAAAGCCCGGTGCGGAAATCGGCCCAGTTGCCGTCGTAGATGTCGCCGGCCAGCAGGACGAAGGCGACCGACTCCCGCAGCGCCAGATCGACCAGCGCCGTCAGCGCATGGCGCGAGGCGCCACGCAGCCGCGCGACCGGCGCGCCCTCGTAGCTGTCGAGCCCGCGCAACGGGCTGTCGATGTGAAGGTCTGCCGCATGGATGAATTTCATGGCACGACCTTAGCGCATGGGCCTGCAAGCCGGCCGCGCCCCGCGTGCTAGCTTGCCGCCCCGAAATGACCACCAAAAACAAAAAACCCCAAGCCTTCAAGGTCGCGATCCTGACCTTCTTCCTCACCGTCGCGGCCACGCTGCTGGTCCTCAATTTCACCGCCGGCGAACGGAAGATCGAGGAAAAGGTAGAGCGCCAGTACGCGCTGCGCGACGACCAGTTCCAGCGCGCGCTCGGCGTGCTGCTCGGCCCGCCGATCACGACCGGCAACGTCTTCAAGGCGCTGCACAACGGCGACGAAATCTTTCCGCCGATGCTCGAAGCGATCCGCGGCGCGAAGGAAAGCATCACCTTCGAGACCTATATCTACTGGTCCGGTGACATCGGCCGTGCCTTCGCGGATGCGCTCAGCGAACGCGCGCGGGCCGGCGTCAGCGTGCATGTGCTGCTGGACTGGGTCGGCAGCGCGAAGATCAGCGAAGACTTCCTGAAGGAAATGGAATCGGCTGGCGTGCACATCCGCAAGTTCCACAAGCCCAGCTGGTACGACATCGCGCGGCTCAACAACCGCACGCACCGCAAGCTGCTGGTCGCCGACGGCCGCATCGGCTTCACCGGCGGCGTCGGCATCGCGCCGAGCTGGACCGGCCACGCGCAGGACCCGGACCACTGGCGCGATTCGCACTACCGCGTCGAAGGCCCGGTGGTGGCGCAGATGCAGTCGGTGTTCATGGACAACTGGATCAAGGCGTCGGGCGAAGTGCTGCACGGCGAGCGCTACTTCCCGAAGATCGTGCCGGACCCGGCGGTGGCGGCCGGCGGATCGACCGGCATCTCGGGCGGCGGCCGGGCGCAGATGTTCAGCAGTTCGCCGTCGGGCGGCAGCGAAAGCATGCACCTGATGTATCTGCTGGCGATCGCCGCGGCCACCCACACCATCGACCTTTCCAGCGCCTATTTCGTGCCCGACGAACTCACCCGCAACGCGCTGGTCGCCGCCGTCAAGCGCGGCGTGCGCATCCGGATCATCACGCCCGGGCCGCTGATCGACGCCGACGCCGTGCGTGCCGCCTCGCGCGAGAGTTGGGGTCCGCTGCTGGAAGCGGGCATCCAGATCAGTGAATATCAGCCGACGATGTTCCACTGCAAGGTGTTCACGGTCGACGGGCTGCTGGTGTCGGTCGGCTCGACCAACTTCGACAACCGCTCGTTCCGCCTGAACGACGAGGCCAACCTCAACATCTACGACGAAGCCTTCGCGGCGCGAGAAACCGCGGTTTTCGAGGAAGACCTGAAACGCTCCAAACGCATCACGCTGGAAGCCTGGCAGAACCGGCCGATGTCCGAAAAGGCCAAGGAAAAGCTGGCGTCGCTTTTGGCAAGCCAGCTTTGAATTACGGGTAAACCCGTGAAACGGCATATAGAAATGCCGATTCAGTATTTGTGAATGGCATGCTCCATGCATGATGATTCAGTTTTTGGATCATTACGCATGGAACTCCGCCAACTCGAAGCTTTTACCGCCGTCATGTCGGTCGGCAGCTTCACGGGCGCAGCCAAGCTGCTGGCGCGCTCGCAGCCGGCCATCACGCGGTTGGTGCAGGAGCTGGAAGCGGAGATCGGCTATGCCCTGTTCACGCGCAACGGGCCGCGCGTCGCGCCGACCCGCCAGGGCTTTCTTTTGCATGAGGACGCCGAGCGCGCACTCGCCGGGCTGCGGCAGATCCATGCGCGCGCAGCCGAAATCGCGCGCGGCGATGCGGCGCCGCTGCTCCTCGCGTCGATTTCGTCGATCGGCGTCGGCCTGATGCCCGGAGCGCTCGAACGGCTGGAAGCCGCGCGCGGTCCCGCGCCGGTCAACCTGCGAACCGCCTCCCCCGAGCAGGTGGTGCATGCGGTCCTCGAAGGCACGGTTCAACTCGGAGCGACCAGCCTGCCGCTGGCGCACGGCGGCCTGCACGTCCACTGGCTCGGCGAACTGCCCTGCGTCGCCGTGTTGCGCGAAGACGACGAGCTGGCTCGGCGCGCGATCGTCCCGCTGGCCGAACTGGCCCGACGCCGGATCGTCACGATGACCAATCCATCGCGCCTGCGGCTCCGGCTCGACGCCGCCATGCAAGCCGCTGGGCAGCCCGCCGACCGCCGCACCGTGCTGATCGAAACCAACGCATCGATCAACGCACAGGCCATGGTGCGCGCCGGCCTGGGAGTTGCGGTGCTGGAGCCGCTGACGCCGCACGGCGCGCCGCTCGACGGCCTCGTGGTCCGGCCGCTCGACATCGCGATCCCGTTCTTCTTCGGCGTCGTCACGCCGCAGACCCGTACGCCGAGCGATGCGGTGCTGGCACTTGCCGATGCGCTGCTGGATGCGGCCCGCGCGCTTCCCGGCTTCGTGCAGCACGCCGCCGCCGATCACGCCACGCTGCTGACCACGGAACCAACCCCATGACCGCTGCAAGTTCGACCCTGACGATTCCCTCCGGACTGGCGGCGCTCGAAGCGCGGCTGAAGCAGGATTTCCGGTGGCTCGGCCTGCCGGCGAAGCGCTGGGTGCCGGCCGCGCCCAAAAGCGATGTACACGATGTGCTCGACGTCGCCATCGTCGGCGGCGGCATGGCAGGCATGGCGCTGGCTGCCGCGCTGCGCAATCTCGGCGTGCAGGCACCGGTTTTCGACCGCGCGCCGGAAGGCTTCGAGGGCCCGTGGGCTACCACCGCACGCATGGAAACGCTGCGTTCGCCCAAGGAACTCACCGGCCCGGCGCTCGGATTCGGGGCGCTGACCTTCCGCGCATGGTTCGAATCGCAGTTTGGCGTCGCCGCCTGGAATGCGCTCGACAAGATTCCGCGCCTCCAGTGGGCCGAATACCTGCGCTGGTATCGCCGCGTGCTGGCGCTCGACGTGCGCAACCGTCAGCGCGTGCTGGCGATCGATCCGCAGGCCGACGGCACGGTGCGGCTCGCGCTCGCGGACGACGCACGCGGCGGCGCGCCGTACGAGGTGCGGGCGCGCCACGTCGTTCTCGCCACCGGCCGCGACGGCTTGGGCGGACCGTGGGTGCCCGACTGGGCAGACGCATTACCGCGCGACCGCTGGGCGCATTCGGCCGACGACTGGGACGCCGCAGCGCTGGCCGGCAAACGGGTCGCCGTGATCGGCGGCGGCGCATCGGCGATGGACAGCGCCGCGACCGCGCTCGAAGCCGGCGCCGCGCGCGTCGACCTGCTGATCCGCCGTGCCGAACTGCCGCTGGTCAACAAGGGCAAGGGCGCGGGCAATCCGGGCATCGCGCATGGCTTCTCGTCGCTGCCGGACGAATGGAAATGGCGCTTTCGCCACTACATCAACGTGCAGCAGGTGCCGCCGCCGCACGGCAGCACGCTGCGGGTGTCGCGGCATGCGAACGCGCATTTCCATCTCGGTGCGCCGGTGCGTTCGGTTTCCGTGCGCGGCGACGGCGCCTTGCGCATAGACACGGCCAAGGGCGCGCTGGCGACCGATTTCCTGATCTTCTGCACCGGCTTCCGTCCGGACTGGTCGCAGCGGCCGGAATTCGACGGCTTCGCTTCGCAGGTGCGGCTGTGGCAGGACCGCTTCGTGCCGGAACCGGGCCAGGAAGACGGCGAACTCGCGCAGTCGCCGGACCTCGGCCCGCTGTTCGAATTCCAGGAGAAGACGCCCGGCGCCTGCCCCGGCCTGTCGCGCGTCCATTGCTTCTGCTATCCGTCGG
>JAQGMX010000144.1 GCA_028292145.1 Variovorax sp. | reverse complement strand
CAGGGCCGCTGGCTGCGCGACGCCGACGAGATTTCCCGCATTCGCAGCCTGGCGATTCCTCCGGCCTACACCGAAGTCTGGATCTGCCCGTTGCCCAACGGTCACCTGCAGGCGACCGGAATGGACGCACGCGGCCGCAAGCAATACCGATATCACGTCGACTGGCGTGCGCTGAAAGACGAGAGCAAATTCGAGCGGCTCGAAGCGTTCGGCAGTGCATTGCCGCGCATTCGCGCTCGTGTGATCAAGGACTTGGCCGGCGGTCCGAACGCGCCGTTGACCCGGACGCTGGTTCTTTCAACGCTCGTCCGGCTGCTGGACACGACCTTCATTCGCGTCGGCAACGAAGAATATGCGAGCAGCAACGGCTCGTACGGCCTGACGACACTGCGCGATCAGCATGCGCAAATCCAGGGATCGTCAGTGAAGCTGAGCTTTCGCGGCAAGAGCGGCGTCATGCATCAGGCCAAGGTGAAAGACCCGCGCATCGCCCGCATCGTGAAGCGCTGCCAGCAGTTACCGGGACAGGATCTCTTTCAATATGAGGACGCCGACGGCACGCGGCACGGTTTGTCGTCGACCGATGTGAACGATTACCTTCGCGAAGCCGCCGGCGAAAATTTTACGGCCAAGGATTTCCGCACCTGGCACGGCACGGTGCAGGCGCTTGAGCTGACACGGCTGGCCTGCAACAACCCGGAAGCGACCGACGCAACGCCTGCGATGCGCTACAGCGCCAAGGAAGTGATCGCCGCGGTCGCCAAGCAGCTCGGCAATACGCCCGCGGTCTGCAAGAAGGCTTATGTGCATCCAGCCGTGCTGGCGCTGGGAAAGACGCTTTCCTCAGACGCGGGTGCGATGAACGACATCTGGGAAAAGATCGCCGGTCACGTGAAGCCGATGCGTCGGATGTACGCCGCGGAAGGAAGACTGCTGGGCTTTCTCCAGGCGCATCGGCGCGAGCTGGCGCGCGACGTTCGCGCCATCGGAAAGAACGCGAAAGCTCAGGCTGGCGTCAAAGCGAAGCAGACCGTGTCGCGTTCGATCAGCAGCAAATAGCCGAGGTCTTCAGCCAGCGACTGCAATGCGATCGCGTCGATGGCCAACGCCCGTGGGGCCCGATGCGATTCCGGGGTCGGCTCGGAATCGAACTCCGATGCTTCCGGCGAGCCATGAATTGCCGAGACGCAAAGACCGCCGTCAACATCGGCTTTGATCGTGATCGACGCCACGCGCGCGGCGGTGTCATGGAGATGCCCCATCACGCCAAGCAGCAGGTAGCGGAGTGCGGCGCCCGCCGGATACACCGGCTCACCGTCGACAGGCGCGAGCAAAGACTCATCGACATCGAGCCGGACGCTGTGCAAGTCAAACGCCGCGCGCATCAGCCCGACGCATTGCGTCACCAGCGCAGTCCGCGTGATGCCGTCGTCATTGGTGGCCAGTTCCCAGTCGCGAAGCGAACGCACGGCGGAAATCAACTCGCCGATCTGGTTGTCGATCAGCGCGACGCGCTGCTCGCAGGCCGCCGGATCGATGGTCGGCGCCGCAACCTGGCGGCGCAGCATCAGCAAACCCATGCGCATCACGGACACCGGCGCCGACATGTCGTGGCGCAAGGCCGGCAATGCACGCGTCAGCAATTCGTGACGCACGCCTGCGGCAATCCAGCTGCGTGCTCCGGGAGATGCTTTCATTGATTCTTCGCGGCGCCGAGCGGCTTGCTCAGCGTTTCTTCGAGGATGCGATCGAGCGCATCGAAATCGATCGGCTTCTGCAGGTGGTGATCGAACAGGCCGGCGTTGGCGCCGCCGGTATCGTGCGCCGACAGTCCGGTGACGGCGACGATCACCGGCGCCTTGCCGCTCTCACGCAGTTGTCGCGCGACTTCGGTGCCCGGCAGGTCGGGCAAGGTGATGTCGACCAGCGCGATGTCGAAGGATTCGACCTTGCTCGCCTCCAGCGCTTCGCGCGCCGTGTAGCAGCAGCGGGCCGTATGGTCCTGCAGCGAAAGAAGCTCCTGGAGCAGATCGGCTGCCGCCTGGTTGTCGTCGACGATCAACACGTTCACAGTCTTATTCCTTGACAAAGTTCCCAATTATCGGGTGCCGTGTCAAGCAAAAATGTAGGAGCGAGCCTACTGTCTTGCGGTTCGGACGTTGACCGGCAGCGCCTGAGGCGAACTCGTGCGGAACGGATTGATGTCCAGCCCGCCGCGCCGGGTGTAGCGCGCGTAGACGCTCAGCTTGTGCGGCTTGCAGCGCGCAAGGATGTCGCGAAACATGCGCTCGGCACACGGCTCGTGGAATTCGTTGTGATTCCGGAAGCTCACGATGTATGCCAAAAGGCCGGCCTGATCGATCGGCGGGCCGCTGTAGCGGATCTGCACGCTGCCCCAGTCCGGCTGGCCGGTGACGAGGCAGTTGCTCTTCAACAGGCGACTGACCAGCGTCTCAGTGATTTCCGACAGCGTGGTGTCGCTGCGCAGAAGTTCCGGTGCGGGCTGGTAATGCGTGCACTCGATGTCGAGCCGGTCGAGGTCAAGGCCGTCGAGTTCGTGCACCTGTTCGCGATCGAACTGCTCGGGCGTTAGCAGCTTCACGCCGATACCGCCGCTGCGCTCGCTGCCGCGCCAGGCCGCTTCCGCGATGTCGGCCTTCAGCCGCTCGCGCACCGCATCGATGTCGGCGAAAACGCTGCTGTTGAAGCTGTTCAGATAGAGCTTGAAAGATTTGCTCTCGATGATGTTGGGCGTTTCGCAAGGCACGGTGAAGTGCGCGACGGCCACCTGCGGCTTGCCGCGCGCGTTCAGCCAGCTGAGTTCGAAGGCCGTCCAGAGATCGGCGCCGAAGAACGGCAGCGCGCGCTCGTCGATGCCCATCGCCGTGCGCTGGATCGAGCGGGCGATCGGGAACAGCAGCGATGCGTCGTAGTGGTCGACATAGGCCGAGCTGCGGCCGAGTTGCGATTGTTCGGGGGTGTTGTCGAGCGTCATGCGCGTGTGTGGGTCGCCGTCGCGCCAGCGCCGGACCTGTGGAGAAAAGGAATCATGTGGGTCGTAAGAATGTCTGCAAGTTCCGGCGTCAGGTCGTGACCCATGCCGGGAATCTCGACGAAACGCGCGCCGGCGATGCGTTCCGCAGTGTCGCGACCGCAGGCGATCGGCACCAGCGGATCGGCGTCGCCGTGCAGCACCAGCGTCGGGCTGGTAATGCGCGGCAGCACGGCGGCGCGGCCGGTGTCGGCGGCCACGGCGGCGATCTGCCGCATCAGCCCGCGCGGCCGGGTGGCACGGCGCAGGGCCTTGACCAGACGTGCGCGCAGTTCGGCCTCGTCGGGCGGATAGGCCGGACCCGCGATGAGTTTGACCAGCCGCATGCTGTGCGCGACCAGCGAAGCCTCGTCCTGGCCGGGCGGCCGGCGCATCAGCAGGCCAACCACGTCGGAGCGCGGCCCCGGCAGGCCGCGCGCACCGCTCGAACTCATGATGCTGACCAGGCTCGCGACGCGCTTGGGCGCGCGTGCGGCCAGGCGCTGCGCGATCATCCCGCCCATCGAAGCGCCGACGACGTGCGCGCGTTCGATGCCGAGCGCGTCCAGCACGCCGAGCGCATCGTCCGCCATGTCCTGCACCGTATAAGCCGACCGCACCTGCAGACCCAGCCGATAGCGCAGCCCCTGCCACAGCAGATTGCCGGTGCCGCGCTCGTCGAAACCCTGGCTGAGCCCCATGTCGCGGTTGTCGTGGCGGACCACGCGGAAGCCGCCCTCGATCAGCGAGGCCACCATGTTGTCCGGCCAGGCGATGAGCTGCATGCCCAGCCCCATGATGAGCA
>JAQGMX010000529.1 GCA_028292145.1 Variovorax sp. | reverse complement strand
TTCACGGCGCTTTTCGGCGCGCTGGTTTCGCCGGCTTATACGACCGCGGCGGCATTTCTCGTACTGATCGGGCTGCTCGTGCTGCGTCCCGGCGGACTCAGCGCCAGCGCGGCGGCGGGAGCGCACGGATGAGCCGGCCAAGCATGCGTCGCATCGCACTCCTGCCGTTGGGCGTCGCCGTCCTGTTCGCCCCCTCGCTGCTCGGCGGCAGCGCATCGGTCTACAGTGCCGCGGTGCTGATCGCGATCCTTGCCGTGATGTCGTACGGCCTCGATGTGATCGTCTCCGACCTCGGCGAAGTCAGCCTCGGGCACACGGTCTTCTTCGCGGTGGGCGCGTATGCGACCGCACTGCTTTCCACGCGGGCCGGATTCGGCGCTTGGGGCACGCTGGCCGCGTCGATCGCGATCTCGCTGGTGTTCGCCGCGGTGATCGGCCTGGTGACGCTGCGGCTGCGCGAGTTCGTGTTCTCGCTGGTGACCTACGCGGTGGCGGTCGTCGCGATGTCGCTCGCCGCGAACTGGGCCTTCCTGGGCGGCTCCGACGGCGTGCGCGGCCTGCCGATGCTCGACCTGTCGTTCGCCGGTCTTTCGCTCACCGCGCGCACCGACCGCGAGCTCTGGCCGTATGCGTTCGGCATGCTGGTGGTCGCGATCTACCTGGTCGATCGCTTCCGGAATTCGCGCCTGGGCGCCGCGGCCATCATGACCCACCTGAACCCACGTCTCGCAACCGTCGGCGGCATCGATCCGGCGCGCGTCCGCCTGCAGGTGTTCCTGTTTTCCGCGCCGATCACGGCAACGGCCGGTTGGCTCTATGCGTACCAGCGTGCCTATGTCAGCGTAGACATCCTCGAGAACTACTTCCTGATCCTGATGCTCACGGCGGTGATCCTGGTCGGCCGTCGCCAGCTGCTGGGGCCGCTGCTCGCGACGGCACTTGTGCTCACGCAGGAGAAGTTCTTTTCGTTCGGCGGGTACGTCGACAAGATCGTGCTCGGGAGCGTGCTCGTGATGGTGCTTGCGTTCTTTCCGCAAGGTCTCATGGGGCTGGCTCGGCCGCTTTCTCGTCTGTTCCGCATGTTCCGTCCGGCAGCCAAGGTTGTCGCCGAATCCAAACCAACCGCATCGACATCCCTGGAGATAAGCAAGTGACCGTACTCTGGCAACCCCGTCTCGACGAATCCTCCGCGCGCTGGCAGTCCCTTGCGGATCGCCTCGGCCGCGAGCGTTTCGCTCCGCTGGCCCCCGAACTCGACCGCGACCAGCGTTACCCCTGGGAGACGATCGAGGCGCTGGTCGAGCACAAGTTCGTCGGCCTGTTCCTTCCCGAGCAGTGGGGTGGGGAGGGCGCAAGCCTGGTGTCAACGGTCGCGGCCGTGGAGGCGCTCGGCACGCACTGCGCATCGACTGCGGCGATCATGTGCGCCTACCAGCTCGGCGCCTTCCCGATCCTGTTGGCCGGCACCGACGCGCAGAAGGATTTCTACCTGCGCGAGATGACGCAGGGCCGCGCGACCAGCTTCGCGCTGTCGGAGCGCATCGCCGGATCCGACGCAGCGGCGATTGAGGCGACTGCCGTGCGGGAGGGCGACGGCTGGCGGCTGAAGGGCGAGAAATACTGGATCGGGAACGGCGGCGCATCGCGCTACTACGTGGTGTTCGCCAAGACCGATCCTTCGCTGGCCGGCCGGGGAATCTCCGCGTTCATGGTCGACAAGGAACAGCCCGGTGCCATCGTGGATGAACTGTCCGACAAGATGGGCATTCGCGGGACGCAGACCTCGAACCTGAAGGTCGATCTGGTGGTGCCCGATAGCGCACGCATCGGGGAAGTCAACCGCGCGCTCCGGCTGGCATTGCAGACCTTGAACGTCGGCCGGATCATGGTCTCCGCGCAATCGATGGGCCTGGCCATCGCGGCCTTTCGCGAAGCCGCGAAGAGGGCCGTGGAACGCAAGACCTTTGGTGCCTCGATCGGCGAGAACCAGGGCATCGGCTTCAAGCTGGCGGATATGGCGACCGAGATTTCCGCTGCACGCATGATGTTGTACGAAGCAGCGCGCGCCTACGACGACGGCGAGGACGTCTCAAATCTCGGCGCGATGTCCAAACTGTTCACGTCCGAGGTCGCCCACCGCGCGGCGGACAGCGCGGTGCAGATCTGGGGCGGACTCGGCTATTGCAAGCCGACCGTGGCCGAGCGCCTGTACCGTGACCAGCGCATCCTGGAGATCTATGAAGGTTCGTCGGAAATCCAGCGGCTCGTTCTCTCGAGGGCCGTGCGCAAGGAAGCGGAAGCGGCATGACGCGGCCCCAAGGCGACGGTCCGTTCTCGGACACCGTCTGGAGCGAAGCCGAACTCTGGTCGCGAGACCGCATCGAGCGTTTTCAGCTTGACTCGCTCCGCACCCAGCTCCAGCGCGTGAGCCAAACCAGCAACCACTACCGGCGCGTGTTCGAGGAGGTCGGATTTGAACCCGGCGACCTGAAAAGTCTGGCGGACCTGCGGCGCTTGCCCCTCACGCGCAAGGCCGACTACGTCGCGGGGCTCGCCGCGGAGCCGCCTTTCGGCAGCATGGCCGCGGTGAGTCCCGGCGAAGCTGTCCGAGTCCATTTTTCCTCGGGCACCACGGCCCGGCCGGCGCCTGTTCTCTGGACGCAGGCCGACATCGATCGCTGGGCGGACCTCTACGCGCGCTGCCTCTATGCGCAAGGTCTGCGCCGTGGCGACGTGTTCCAGTGCATGTTCAATTACGCCTGGTTCGTGGGCGGGCTGGGCGCCACGCTGGCTGCGCAGAAGCTCGGCGCGCTGGTGATTCCGGCGTCTTCGGGCGACACCCAGCGGCAGATCGAAACCATCTTCCAGTATGGCAGCCGGTGCGTGATCGGTACGCCTTCGTTCATGGCGCACATGGCCGAAGCCGCCGAGAAGCTGGGCCACGACCTGGCCGGTTCGACGGTCGAGATGGTCTGCGTCGGCGGCGAGCCGGGCGCCAGCATTCCGGGAACCCGCGAGCGCATCGAGCGGCAGTGGGGCGCGAAGATGTTCGATTGCTACGGCGCGCTCGAATGCCAGCCCATCGGCTGGGATACCGCTGCGCAGCTCGGGCCGACGCTGGCGGAAGACTTCATCTACGTCGAGATCCTGCATCCCGAGACCGAGGCGCCGGTGGCCGATGGCGAACGCGGCGTTCTGGTGCTCACGCACCTGGACAAGGAGGCCTGCCCGCTGGTCCGCTGGTGGACCGGCGACATGGTGGTGCGCGACAGCCGGCCGGCGCCCGACGGCCGTACGCATGCGCGCTTGTCGGGTGGCGTTCTGGGGCGGGCAGACGACATGCTCATCGTGCGCGGCGTCAATCTCTTCCCGTCGGCGGTGGAGGACATCGTGCGGGCGTTTCCCGGGCTGGCGAACGAGTATCTCATCGTTCTCGACGACTCGGTGAAAGACCCGCTCACCGGATTTTTGACCGGCGTGCGCCTGCAGGTGGAGCGTGAAGGCGACAGCAGTCCCGACCTCGGCGAGCGGCTGTCGCAGCGGCTGCGCGAGCGGCTGCAGGTCCGGTTCCATGTCGAAGTGGTCGAGACGGGCAGCCTGCCGCGAACGGTCCACAAGGCCAAGCGGGTGCTCCATGCCTGAAGCTGCCGGTGGGCCGCCACGTCCTTTGCAGGGCAAGCGCGTGGTGGACCTGTCGCAATTCATCGCGGGGCCGACGGCTGCGCAATACCTAGGGGACTACGGCGCGGAGGTGATCAAGATCGAGTCGCCTGGCGGCGATCGCTCCCGCACGCTGCCGGGCAATGCCTTCGGCAGCTACTACACGCGTGCGTTCAACACCGGCAAGAACAGCCGTGTGCTGGACCTGCGCAACGCCGCAGACAGGGCGGCGCTGGATGCCTTGCTGACCGACGCGCATGCGTTCGTCTGCAATCTCGCGCCGTCGTCGCTCGTCGGCCTTCGGCTGGACGGCCAGAGCCTGCGCGCGCGTTTTCCGCATCTGGTGATCACGCTGATCTCAGGCTACGGACAGCAGGACGCGCGCACCTGCATGGACACCATCGCGCAGTGCGAGTCGGGATTCGCCCAGCTCAACGGCGACGAAGGCGGCGCGCCCCGGTTGTCGTCGGGCTGGCCGGTCGACATGTTCTGCGGATTGCATGCCGGTTTCGCCACCGCGATGGCTTTGCTGGACCCGTCCGGGGAAGGTCGATTGGTCGACATCTCGATGATGGAGGTCGCCGTGGCGACGATGGTCGGACCGGCCGTGCTGACCATGAGCGAAGGGTCGCCGCTGGCCCCGCCGATGGGCAACCGCGATCGCGCTTCGGCGCCGTCGAGCATCTACCGCTGCGCCGACGGCCATGTCTACATCCTCGGCGGGCTCGATGCCTACTGGCTGAAGCTTCGCACGCT
The DNA here is from genome assembly GCA_028292145.1 of Variovorax sp. Taxonomy (GTDB): domain Bacteria; phylum Pseudomonadota; class Gammaproteobacteria; order Burkholderiales; family Burkholderiaceae_C; genus Variovorax. The sequence goes on along the minus strand of JAQGMX010000529.1, from coordinate 1,003 downwards.
CGTCGGCGGCGAAGACGCACCGATCGATGAGCGAATCGCCAGGGCCGCCCATTTTGACGCATTGGTCGAAGCCTGGACTTTGCCGCAGACCAGTGCAGCCGTGTTGGCCCGGATGCAGGCGTTGCAGATACCGGCGGGCAGCGTGCACGAGCCCGCCGATGCGCTGGCGCGGGTGCGCGCGATGCGCCCTGGCGCGGTGTCCGTCATGCTGCCGTCCGGCGAGCATGTGCCATCGTTTCCGGTGCTCTTCGACGGTCGAAGGCCGTCACGCAGCGCCACACCGACCATCGGAGGGGATCATCCATGAATCTGCAGGTACTTCGCAGCGACGTTCATGCCGGGCGACACGCGTTCGTCACAGGCGCCGGCTCCGGCATCGGTCGAGGCATCGCACTGCGGCTGATGTCGCTCGGCATGGACGTCTTCGGAACCGGACGGCGTGCGGAAGCGCTGGAAGAAACGGCCCGTCTGGCCGAAGGGCTGCAGGGCCGCTTCCAATTCGAAACCTGCAACGTCCGTCACACGGACGCCGTCGAAGCGCTGGTCCGCAAGGTCGGCGACCGGCAGGGAATCGACCTGCTGGTGAACAACGCCGGCGGGCAGTTCTTCGCTCCAGCGGTCGACATCAGCCGCAAGGGCTGGGATGCTGTGATCGACGTGAACCTGTCGGCGATCTTCACCGTGACCCGTGCCGCTTATCCGTATCTGAAGGCACGACGAGGCACTGTCGTGAGCATTTCGCTGTCGGGTGTCGATCGGGGCTCGATGGGAATCGCGCACTCCATCGCCGCGCGGGCCGGTGTGCTCGGTCTCATGCGGACCTTGGCGCTCGAATGGGCCAGGGACGACATCTCGCTGAACTGCATCGGACCCGGAGCGGTGTTGACCGAGGGCCTGTCCGGCGAAGCGGCCAAGCCGATGCTGGACCAGCTGATGCGGGCCACGCCGATGGGCCGGGCAACCAGCGTCGAGGAGGTGGCGGAACTCGTGGCCTTCCTGGCGA
>JAQGMX010000526.1 GCA_028292145.1 Variovorax sp. | reverse complement strand
GTCCAGGTGCCGGTCGAAGTCGCTTCGTTCCTGTTGAACGAAAAGCGCCCGGAAATCGCCAAGATCGAACTCAAGCAGCGCGTCACCGTGCTGATGGTGCCCAACAAGACGTTGGAAACGCCCAACTACCGGCTCGAGCGTCTGAAGCACGACGATCCGCGCCTCGATCACATCGAAGCCAGCTACAAGATGGCCGAGGAAATCGAAGATCCGACCTCCGTCACACGCCGCTCGCAGGAGCCGACGAACAAGCAGACGCCGGTGATAAAGGGTGTCTTGCCCGACGCGCCGGCACCGATCGCCGTGCCGCGCCCCGAATCGGTGCGTCACGCGCCGATGGCCTCGCCAGCAACGCAGGCCGCCCCGGCCAAGGCTTCGACGCCGACGCTGCCGCGCGTCTTGCCGACACCGGTCGCTGCACCGGCGCCTGCGCCAGCGCCGGCCGAAGTCAGCTTCTTCGACAAGATCAAGAGCTTTTTCGGCTTCGGCCCTGAGCCGGTCCTGACGCCGGCATCGGCTCCGATGCCATCGTCAATTCCGGTCGAAGCACCGAAGCCGACACGCCGGGACGGTGGACGCGATGGCGGTCGTGACGGTGGCCGGGACGGCGGACGCGATGGCAGCCGTTCAGGCGGCGGCCGAGACGGCGAGGCACGCGGCCCACGTGACGGCGAAGCGCGCCGCGGTCGTGGCGGCGAAGGTCGTGGCGGTGAAGGTCGCGGTGGCCGAGACGGCGAACGCCGTAACGGCCGCGGCGGTGAAGGCCGCAGCGAAGGCCGTGGCGGACGTGACGGCGAACGTCGCGAAACCACCGAAGCCCGCAGCGAGATCCGGACGGAAATCCAGACCGGCGAAATCCGTGAACCGCGCGAGCCACGTGAGCCGCGCGAAATTCGTGAGCCGCGTGACCCGCGCGAGCCGCGTGAAGTGCGCGCACCCCGCGACGGCGAACGCCGTGGCGGTCGTGGTCCGCGCCGCGACGGCGAGGCCCGCCTCGCGTCGACCGATCCGATCGAAAACGGCGCCGACGCCGACTCGATCGCCGCACCCGTCGCATCGACAGACGACGCTGCAGCCGGGACGATAACCGAGCGCGCGCCGCGAGGCCGGGGTCGCGAGCGCGGTGAACGCACGGAACGCGGCGAGCCACGCGAAGTCCGTGAGCCGCGTGAAGTCCGTGAACCACGTGAACCACGTGAAGCGCGCGAACCCCGTATGGATCGCGTCGAAGGCGAGCGCACCGAAGAGCAGCGCGCGGACCGCGGCGAGCGCATCGAACGCGCGCCCCGCGGCGAACGCAACGACGGGCGCCGCGAGCGTCGCAACGACGGCGCACCGCGCAACGAGGCGTTGGCGGATGTCGGCGTCGGCGCTCTCACTGGCACTGCCGCCTTCGTTCCGACCGAAGAAGTATCGGCAGCCGCCGTGCCGACGCTCGATGCCGTTTCAGGCAACGAAGCCGGTGGAATCGCCGAAGGCGAGCAGGCACCACGCCGCGAAGGCGACGAACGCCGGGGCCGTTCGCGCGACCGTTATGGCCGCGATCGCCGCGAGCGCGCACCACGTGAGGGCGCCGAAGCAGGCATGCCGGGCAGAGTCGACGAAGCGAGCGTTCAAGGCGAATCGTCGCAGCCGCTGAATGCGGCATCAGCGGCACCGACGCCGATGGCGTATGCCCAGCCCGTGGCAGCCGTGGCAGCCGTCCCAGCGCCAGAACCGATGCCCGCACCGGTCGCTTTCGAGCGGACGCCGGAGCCGGTCGCAGCGGCGGCACCTGCGCCCATCGCAGCACCTGAATCGGTGACGGCACTTGCGGCCCCAGCGCCAACCCCGGCTCCGGCAACCGTGACGGCTTCTGCCGACGGCACGATGCCGAGGGTGCAACCGTTCGAGCTCCCGCTCGCGGCGCTGGCGCAGATCGCCGAAGGCTCCGGCCTTCAATGGGTGAACTCCGACGCCGAGCGCATTGCGCAGGTTCAAGCCTCGATCGCCGCCGAGCCGAAGCCGGTCCACGTACCGCGCGAGCGCCCGCCCGCTGTCGTCGTTGAAGACGGACCGTTGGTCCTGGTCGAAACGCGGCGCAATCTGGCAAGCACTGTCTTGCCATTCGAGCGCACAGCCGAGACGGACAGCACCACACGCTGACCCGTACTGAGTAAGCGCCCGGTGCGCCGCTTCCGAGCGGTTCACCGGGCGTTTTTGTTTGCATCGGAAGAAACCCTTAAAGCGCTCTCCGCACAACACCGAAGCCGCCAAACACCCTACATCCGCCCTTGTCCTACATTGGCGCGAGCAGTACTAGGCAATAACCCGTAATCCAATAGACCACAGTTTCGTTTTACCGCTCGCAAGCAGATCCTTAAGTTCTCATTCCAGTACGAATTCATTACTGAGTTAGCTAGAATGGTGCAGTGCACAATCACCAGATACGTGGCAAAAGTCACGTGGTGAACGCCAGACAGAAAGAACTACGGCTTTTGACGCAGGACAAAGTAGAACCATTGTGTTCAAATTCTTTCTCTTAGTAGTAAAGCGTTACACTGCCGCGCTGTAAGGCAGGCCCTCCAAGGGGAATACTGATGTTTCGTCCTGATTCAACCGCTCAAGCAAATTTGATCCGCCACCGCCCTTCTGGCAATGGAGACTCGTCTCCCGCGCAAAGCATGGCTCAGCCGCGCGAGCACACGTTGCTCGAACGTGCAAGCAAGCGTGCACTCGACATCGTCGGTGCCCTGGTTTTCTTCGCCCTGCTCGGACCGATCTACGTCGCGATCGCACTGTGCGTGCAGATCAGCATGGGTCGCCCGGTGCATTACTGGCAGACCCGCCTCGGTGTGGACGGTCAAAAGTTCCGCTTCTACAAGTTCCGTTCGATGGTCCGCAATTCCGACGCGATCCTCGAAGAGCACCTGAAGAAGGACGAAGATGCGCGTAAGCAGTGGGATACCTTCCAGAAGCTGGAACAAGACCCACGGATCACGCCGTTCGGCAAGGTCATCCGCAAGCTGAGCCTCGATGAGCTGCCACAGTTCTGGAATGTGCTCGTCGGCGACATGAGCCTGGTCGGTCCGCGCCCTTGCATGGAACGCCAGCGCAGCCTGTACGGCAAGCATTGGGGTCACTATTGCGCCGTGCGTCCGGGTATCACCGGTCTCTGGCAAGTAAGCGGTCGTAACCGTTTGTCTTATGCTCAGCGTGTCGAGCTCGACGCAGAGTATGTGAACAACTGGTCGTTGTGGCTCGACATCAAGATCCTGGCCAAGACCGTCAGCGCCGTGATTTCCGGCGACGGCTCGCGCTGAACGCACTCCGGTGAGCAGGCCGCCAGGCCCCATGAAGACCCGATCGATCCAAAAATGACTGAGTTTCAAAAGCGCATCTATGTCGCCGGCCATCGCGGCATGGTTGGCAGCGCCATCGTTCGCAACCTGACCGAACAGGGCAAGGCACGCGTCATCACACGCACGCGTGCCGAGCTCGACCTGACGGACCAATCGGCCGTGCGACGCTTCTTCGCGGTGGAAAAGCCGGACGAGGTGTACCTGGCTGCAGCCAAGGTCGGCGGCATCCATGCCAACAACACGTTTCCAGCCGAGTTTCTCTACGAGAACCTGATGCTGGAAGCCAATCTGATTCATGAAGCCTGGCGCAGCGGTGTGCGCAAGCTGCTGTTTCTCGGTTCGAGCTGCATCTATCCTCGCATGGCGCCCCAGCCGATGGCTGAAGATGCTTTGCTCACCGGCAAGCTGGAGCCGACCAACGAGCCGTATGCGATCGCCAAGATCGCGGGAATCAAGTTGTGCGAAAGCTACAACCGCCAGCACGGCACCGATTTCCGCAGCGTGATGCCGACCAACCTCTACGGTCCCGGCGACAACTATCACCCCGAGAACAGCCACGTCCTGCCGGCCCTTATCCGTCGCTTCCACGAAGCGCATGAGGCCAAGTCTCCCGCAGTCGTGATCTGGGGCACCGGTACGCCGAAACGCGAATTCCTTTACGTCGACGACATGGCCGAGGCCTGCGTGCACGTGATGAACCTGCCGCACGACACCTACGCCGCCTCGACGCAGCCGATGAACAGCCACATCAACGTCGGCAGCGGCGAAGATTTGTCCATTCTCGAACTTGCCCGTCTCGTGAGTGACGTTGTGGGCTACAAGGGCGAAATCCGCTGCGATGCGGACAAGCCCGATGGCGCGCCGCGCAAGCTGCTCGACATCTCGCGGATCCGCGAACTGTGTTGGGCGCCGAAGATGGCGTTGCGCACGGGCATCGAAAGTGCCTATCGCGACTTCCTTTCGCATCCGGTCGCTTCGCGCTGACCGG
>JAQGMX010000386.1 GCA_028292145.1 Variovorax sp. | reverse complement strand
CACGATCCACGGCACGTCGTGCTCCAGCGCCACCAGATCTTTCGACTCGGCCGCCGACACGAAACCCACCGGCATGCCGACCACCAGCGCCGGCCGCGCGCCCTCTTCGTGAATCAGCCGCACGATCTCGATCAGCGCGGTGGGCGCATTGCCGATGCCGACGATCGCGCCGTCGACCAGCCCGAGCCGGTGTGCCTTGCGCATGGCCTGCACCGCGCGGGTCGTGCCCTCGGCCTTGGCCTGCGTGATCACGTCGTTGTCGCTGATGAACTGGTGCGTCGCCATGCCGAAATGGCCCAGGCGCGGCGCCGAGAGACCGACGCAGATCATCTCGACGTCGGCCACCACGCGGCTGGCGCGCGAGCGGATCGCGGCGATGGCGGCATCGATGGCGCCGGGGTGGAAATCGGTCAGGCCGTTGAAGTCGAAATCGGCGTTCGCATGGATCATGCGGCGCACCACCGGCCATTGCTCGGGCGTATAGCGGTGCGACGTCACCTCGCGGTCGATCACGGCGAAGGAGTCGTGCTCGATCGCGCGACCGGCGGCGGTGAGCTGCTCGGTGACGACGTTTGCGCGGGACTCAGCGGGCGGGCGCGTGGTCATGCGGATGCGGATGCGGATGCGCGTGATCGTGCGCATGGTCGTGAGCGTGATCGTGGCTGTGCGGCACCGCGTCGTCGTGGTGATGGCCGCCCAGGCCGTGCTCGACCGCGAAGTCGCGGAACTTGCAGCCGTCGCACGGCATGAGCGCGATCGGCATGCCGCGGCGCAGGTCGGTCACGCGCTGCTCCAGCAGTTCGAAGATTTCGCGCTCGAAGCCGAAGTACTTCGTCGAGATGAAACGGATCGTCGGGTACTGCGCCTTCATGTGCTCGACCTGCCGCACGATGCGCTCGACCAACGTGCCGTTGAACAGGTAGTACGGCAGCACGACGACCTGCGTCATGCCCAGCAGGCTCTGGCGCTGCACCGCCTTTTCCAGGCGCGGATAAGTGATGCCGGTGAAGGCGAGATCGACCAGCTCGTGATCGGTCTCTTCCATCAGCCAGCGAGCCATCTTGGCCATGTCGCCGTTGGCCTGGCGGTCCGAAGAACCGCGTCCCAGGATCACCACGCCGGTGGTGGTCGGGTCGGGCATGTCGAGCGCCTGCATCGCGCCCTTGAGACGACGCCGCAGGATCGCGAGGATCGGGTCGCAGGCCGTGAGATGCGGTGCGTACGCGAACTGCACGAACGGAAACTTGAGCCGCGCACCGTCGATGGCCTGCGGAATATCCATCTTCACGTGGCCGGCGGCATTCAGGATCAGCGGCACCACGACCACGCGGCGCGCACCCTCGGCGGCGCGGCGCAGCCCCTCGCTCATCGTGATCTCCGAGAACTCGATGAAGCAGACCTCGATGCGCCAGTCGGGCTGGCGTTCGCGCCATTGCGCGGCGAAAGCCTCGATCTCGTCGTTGCCGGATTTTTCGCGCGAGCCGTGGCCCACCAGAAGGATGGTTTCGCTGGGTGTCGTGTTCATGGAGTGTCCTGGACGAGGTCGGCCGCCGGCACACTCGCACGCCGGAACCGATGGGTGAAGCTCGCGTCGTAGAGCTTGGATTTGGCGAGCGTGGTCCACTGCCGCGCGCCCAGGTTGGGACTGGCGATGATCATCGACTGGCTCACGATGCGAGCCTCGCGGCACAGCGCCTGGATGGTGGCGACCGTGCCGCGCACGATCTTTTCCTCGCCCGGCCAGCTCGCCTTGTGCACGACCACCATCGGCGCATCGGGCGACCAGCCGGCCGCCAGCAACGCAGCCGTGACCTTGCCCATCAGCGTGATGCTCAGGAAGATGCACAGCGTGCTGTGGTGCGCGGCCAGCGCTTCGAGCGATTCGCCCTCGGGCATCGGCGTGCGGCCTTCGACGCGGGTGAAGATCACGGTCTGCGTGACCTCGGGCAGCGTCAGGCTCTCGACCGCCGCGGCCGCCGATGCCATCGCAGAAGACACGCCCGGCACCACAGCGATCGGCACGCCGGCTGCGTCGAGCGGCTGTACCAGTTCGATCAGCGCACCGTAGAGGCCGGGATCGCCGGTCTGCAGGCGAACCACGGTCTCGCAACGCGCGGCCTGCGCGATCAGCCAGGTCGACATCTGCTCCAGCGTCATATCCTTGCTGTCGGCGACGACGCAGCCGGCCGGTGCCCAACGCGTGGCCGTCTCGCTGACCAGAGATCCCGCAAACAGGATGGCGCCAGCGCGTTCGATCAGGCCGCGGCCTTTGACGGTAATGAGTTCCGGATCGCCCGGACCCGCGCCGACGAACCAGACGGTTCCCGGCGCCGTAGCGATGACTCGCTCGTTCATGAAGTCGATTCCTCCGCGCCCGCCGCGCGTTCGATGGTCGGTACGACCTGGCGGAAGGAGAAAATCGGGAGGCTTCGGTGGGAGCGATTCCGGCGGATGCGGCATTGCATCGAGCCGGACGCCATGCGTCGCCCGCCGATCCTCGCCCACCGCAAGGTCATGCGCTGGTCGTCGGGCCGGTCTCCGGGCTGGCGAGCGGCATGCACGAGATGTGCATTCCTGCAAAACCACCTTCCCATGCCATTCGTGACACAGTGGTTCGGGACCAGGTCCCGGGGTTTTGCTTTCGACTCGCTTACCGTTGCGGGGGCAGCGTCGGCTTGGCGGGGTTGTTCACCACCGCGCACCGACTTCCCGTTTCACCCTGGCCGCTTCCTCCGTTTCCAGAAAGCGCCAGGACACCTGACAACACCGGCGCAGTGTATATCAGCGCCAATCGGCCGGCATCAACGAGAAAACGTGCTCGTCGCTGATCACTTCATGACGCACGACAGGATCCCGATCGAGCAGTTTTGCACGATCGTCCGGATGAATCGAAGGCTGGTGCTCGGTCCTGACGAACCGCCGGATCATGTCCATCGATTCCCAGATCGAAATCACGACCACTTCGGTGGAGCCGTCGCCGAGGTCGCGGAATATCGCGGTCGCGCGTTCGTTGCCCGGCGCCGCGTTCATTTCCTTGAGCTTGTAGTTCTCCATGTATTCCTGGCATTCCTCGCGCAGATGCGTGTGAATCCAGAAAGTCCAGGAACGCAGAATTTTCTCGGTCGCAGGACCTTTGGAGAAATCGTCCATGCCAACACCTCCAGCTGAGTCGTCAAAATCGACTCCTACCGAGCCGCCGCAATAGACGCGAACTTTAGCAGTCGATCTTTCCGTTTCTTTCGCTCAAGCTGGAAATTACAAGTTGTGATCTGCCGATTCAGATGTCGGCGTCAACCTCGGCATCGAACCGGAAAACTTTCGAAATCGTGCTTCCCGCAAACCCGCGCGCCATCAGAAAGCGCATCTGACGGCCTCGCTCCTTGGCATCGGTGGGTGGCGCGTCAAAACGGCGTCCCCAGACTTCACGGGCGCGCGCCAGTTCGGTGTCGCGCAGGTCGGCCACCGCTTCTGCGATGGCCTCTGGCGCAATGCCCTTCTGCTGCAGTTCCTGACGCACCCGCGCAGCGCCCATGCGCGGCGCGCGCAGGTTGACCACCGACTGAACGACCCGCGCTTCGTTGATGAAGTCCTTGGCGGCGAGTTCGTCGAGCGCTGCGGCCAGGGTGCCTGGCACCTCCTCGTACTTCTTGAGCTTGCGCTCGAGTTCGGGCCGGGAATGCTCGCGCTGACTTAAAAGCCGCAACGCGCGGCCCTTGAGCGACGGTGCAGAAAAGCCCACTTATTCCTTGGCCGCCGCCGCCTTGGCTGCCTTGGCTTCGGCTTTTGCATCGGCCTTGGCCTTGGCTTCGGACTCCTCCGAACTTGCATCGGCCGCCAGAAGCGGAATGCCCAGCGAATCGCGCACCTTGTTCTCGATCTCGCGCGACAGCGCCGGGTTCTCGCGCAGGAATTCGCGGGCGTTGTCACGGCCCTGGCCGATCTTCTCGCCGTTGTAGGCATACCAGGCGCCGGCCTTGTCGACGATCTTGGCGGTCACGCCCATGTCGATGATCTCGCCTTCGCGGC
>JAQGMX010000515.1 GCA_028292145.1 Variovorax sp. | reverse complement strand
CCGGTGGTCGGTTCGTCGAGGATGTACAGCGTGCGGCCGGTGTCGCGCTTGCTCAGTTCCAGCGCGAGCTTCACGCGCTGCGCCTCGCCGCCAGAGAGCGTGGTCGCCGCCTGGCCGAGCTTGATGTAGCTCAGCCCGACGTCGAGCAGCGTGTGCAGCTTGCGTTCGATGGTCGGCACCACCTTCAAAAATTCGTAGGCCGCCTCGACCGTCATCTCCAGGATCTGGGCGATGTTCTTGCCCTTGTACTGGACCTCCAGCGTCTCGCGGTTGTAGCGCTGGCCGTGGCAGACCTCGCACGGCACATAGACGTCGGGCAAAAAGTGCATCTCGACCTTGACCATGCCATCGCCCTGGCAGGCTTCGCAACGACCGCCGGCCACGTTGAAGCTGAAGCGACCCGGTCCGTAGCCGCGTTCGCGCGCGGTGTTGGTCTCGGCCATCAGCTCGCGGATCGGCGTGAACAGGCCGGTGTAGGTCGCAGGATTGCTGCGTGGCGTGCGGCCAATGGGCGACTGGTCGACGTTGATGACCTTGTCGAAATACTCGATGCCCTCGACCGACTCGTGCGCGGCCGGCTCCTCGTGCGCCCGGTAGAGCGTGCGGGCGACAGCGGCATACAGCGTGTCGTTCACCAGTGTCGATTTGCCCGAGCCCGAAACGCCGGTCACGCAGGTCAGCAGGCCGACTGGAAACGCTACGCTCACATCCTTCAGGTTGTTGCCGGTCGCATGCACCACGCGGATTTCCTGCAGGTTCGTCTGTGAAGCCAGATGCGCGGCTTCGCGTGCGGCACGGCGCTCGGCGGCCGGGCTCTGCGGAAAGCGCGACGCCTTCTTGCCTTCGTTGAAAGCCGGCTTGCTCACCACAGGCAACCACGCGGTGCGGTGCTTCGGCACCTCGATCTTCTTCACGCCCGAGAGGTACTGCCCGGTCAGCGATTGCGGATTCGCGAGCACTTCGGCATACGTGCCCTCGGCCATCACGCGGCCGCCATGCACGCCAGCGCCCGGTCCCATGTCGATCACGTGGTCTGCCGAGGCGATCATGTCCTCGTCGTGCTCGACCACGATCACGCTGTTGCCGATGTCGCGCAGATGTTTGAGCGTGCCGATGAGGCGGTCGTTGTCGCGCTGGTGCAGGCCGATGCTGGGCTCGTCGAGCACATACATCACCCCCGTGAGGCCGGAGCCGATCTGCGACGCGAGCCGGATGCGCTGCGCCTCGCCGCCCGAGAGCGTTTCGGCGCTGCGGTCGAGGCTCAGGTAGTTGAGGCCGACGTCGTTCAGGAACTTGAGCCGAAGCCCGATCTCGCGCACGATCTTGTCGGCGATGTCGGCCTTGGAGCCGCGCAGCTTGAGCTTCTGGAAGTAGGCGAGGCTGTCCCGCAGCGTGAGATGGCTGACTTCGAAGATCGCCATGCGGGCGGGCTCGAACGGCGCGGTATCGGCAACCTGGTTGTCGTCGACGAGGAACACGTTGCGCGCCTCGCGCCGCAGCCGCGAGCCGCCGCAGTCAGGGCACGGCTGCATGTTGCGGTAGCGCGCCAGGTCTTCGCGGACCATCGTCGAATCGGTTTCGCGGTAGCGGCGTTCGAGGTTGGGAATGATGCCTTCGAAGGCATGCTTTTTCACCAGCTTCTTGCCCGCCGAGGCGCCCGATTCCATCGTGTAGTTGAACTTGATCTCTTCCTCGCCGGAGCCGTGCAGCAGCACCGCCTGCACTTCGGCGGCGAGCGATTCGAACGGCGCGTCGACCTCGAAGCCGTAGTGCTTGCCGATGCTTTCCAGCATGCCGAAATAATAGGCGTTGCGGCGGTCCCAACCCTTGATCGCGCCGCTCGCGAGCGACAGCGACGGAAACGCCACGACCCGCGCCGGATCGAAGAATTCGCGATGCCCCAGGCCGTCGCAGCTCGGGCACGCGCCGACCGGCGAGTTGAACGAGAACAGGCGCGGCTCCAGCTCGGCCAAAGAGTAGTGGCAGATGGGGCAGGAAAACTTGGCGTTGAAGAGATGCTCTTTCGAACCTGCTGCTGCATCCATTTCCATCGCCAGCGCCCGCCCGTCCGCCAGCCGCAACGCAGCTTCGAAGCTTTCCGCCAGCCGTTGCTGCATGTCCGCACGCGCGCGAAGCCGGTCGATGACGACGTCGATGTCGTGCTTCTCGGTCTTCTTGAGCTTGGGCAGGTCGTTGAATTCGTAGATCGTGCCGTCGACCCGAAAACGCACATACCCGGCGGCCTGCATCTCGGTGAACAGCTCGAGGAATTCGCCCTTCTTCTCGCGCGCCACAGGCGCCAGGATCATCAGGCGCGGCTCGTCGGGCAGCGCCAGCACCGCGTCGACCATCTGGGAGACGGTCTGCGCCGCCAGCGGCAGGTGATGGTCCGGGCAGTACGGCGTGCCGGCACGCGCGTACAGCAGACGCAGGTAATCGTGGATCTCGGTGACCGTGCCGACGGTGGAGCGCGGGTTGTGGCTGGTCGCCTTCTGCTCGATGCTGATCGCGGGCGACAGGCCCTCGATCACGTCGACGTCAGGCTTGTCCATCAGCTGCAGAAACTGCCGCGCATAGGCCGAGAGACTCTCGACGTAGCGGCGCTGGCCTTCGGCATACAGCGTGTCGAACGCAAGGCTCGACTTGCCCGAACCCGACAGGCCGGTGATCACCACCAGCTTGTTGCGCGGGATGTCGAGGTCGATGTTCTTGAGGTTGTGCGTGCGAGCGCCTCGGATGCTGATGCGCTGCTGCGCAAGCGCGAGTGCGGCGCCGAGGTAGACATCATCGTTGGGCGTATTCACTGGCGGCGGTCCGTTTTGGGCAACCGAACATGATAAGCGGCAAGGCGTTTCAGCGCAGGATGGGTTCTTCTGCCGGCGCCACTGTCTTCCCGGTCACACCGCGCACCATGTGCTCGGCCAGCGTCTCGTACAGCGGCCGGCTGATCATTCGCGACACCAGGCTCGCGAGCATCGCGCTGGCCATGAGGCTCAACACCATCGAGTGGCCGTCGACCATCTCCATCACGATGATGAAAGCCGTCAGCGGCGCCTGCGTGACGGCGGCCAGGAAGCCGGCCATGCCCATCGCGATCAGCGCCGGCCCGAATTCCGCGCCCGCGAGCTGCGCGATGCCGTCGCCGATGCCCGCGCCGATCGACAGCGACGGCGCGAAGATGCCGCCCGGCACGCCGCACCAGGCCGTGAGCCAGGTGGCGATGAATTTCAGCAGCGTGAAGAGCGGCGTGAGCTCGTCGTGGCCGGCCAGCATCCGCTTGACCGCCTCCGAGCCGGCGCCGAAAGTGACGCCGCCCGTCACCAGGCCGATGACCGCGATCAGCAGGCCGGCGACCGCCGCGAAACGCACCGGCCAGCGCGCGCGCCAAGTGTTGAAGCGTTGCGGCGCGCCAGTGAGCGAAGCGATCATCAGCCGCGCGAACAGCCCGCCCGCGACACCGCTCGCCAGCGCCACCAAGAGCCCCGGTCCGAGCAGCCGCCATCCGAGTTCCGGCACCCGGATGATGCCGAAATAGCTCAAATTGCCGAAAGCCGATACCGCGACCAGGCCTGCCAGCACGATGGCCGTGATGATCACGCCGCTGGAGCGCGCTTCCATCCGGCCCGACAACTCTTCGATGGCGAACACCACGCCGGCCAACGGCGCGTTGAAAGCTGCGGCGATGCCGGCAGCGCCGCCGGCCACCAGCAGCGAACGCGTATCGAGCGTGCTTTGCGGCGAAAGCCAGCGCCGCGCATGCTGCATGACGCCGGCTGCGACCTGAACCGACGGCCCCTCGCGCCCGATCGACAGCCCCGCCAGAAACCCGGCCGCGCCCAGACCGATCTTGGCGAAGGTGAGCCGCAGCGACGCGAACAACCCGCGCTGGCCGGGCGGCAGCTTGGGATCGA
>JAQGMX010000501.1 GCA_028292145.1 Variovorax sp. | reverse complement strand
GCCGAGGCGCCTGCCGCCGCTGCTGCCGCCGCACCCGTGCCGAAGGTCGATTCCGGCGACACCGCCTGGATGCTGACTTCGACGCTGCTCGTGATCCTGATGACCATCCCCGGCCTCGCGCTGTTCTACGGCGGCCTGGGCCGCTCGAAGAACATGCTGTCGGTGCTGATGCAGGTCTTCGTGATCTTCTCGCTGATCAGCATCCTGTGGGCCATCTACGGCTACAGCATGGCGTTCACCGGCGACGGCAACTTCTTCGGCGGACTCGACAAGATCTTCCTGAAGGGCGTGACGACCGAGACATTCGGCGCGTTGACGACCATTCCGGAGCACGTGTTCATCTCGTTCCAGGGCACTTTCGCCGCCATCACCGTGGCGCTGATCGTCGGCGCCTTCGCGGAGCGCGCCAAGTTCTCGGCCGTGCTGCTGTTCTCGGTGCTGTGGTTCACCTTCAGCTATGTGCCGATGGCGCACATCGTCTGGGGCGGCGGTCTGCTGGCCAAGGACGGCGCGCTGGACTTCGCCGGCGGTACCGTGGTGCACATCAACGCCGGTGTGGCCGGCCTGGTCGGTGCCTACTTGGTGGGCAAGCGCATCGGCTTCGGCAAGGAAGCCTTCACGCCGCATTCGCTGACGCTGACGATGGTCGGTGCCTCGCTGCTGTGGGTGGGCTGGTTCGGCTTCAATGCCGGCTCGGCGGGTGCTGCCAACGGCGCGGCCGGTCTGGCGTTCATCAACACGGTGCTCGCCACCGCTGCGGCCACGCTGTCGTGGTGCCTGGGTGAAAGCATGCATCGCGGCAAGGCTTCGATGCTGGGCGCTGCGTCCGGCGCCGTCGCCGGCCTGGTGGCGGTCACGCCTGCAGCCGGCTTCGTCGGCCCGATGGGTTCGATCGTGATGGGCCTGCTGGCCGGCGTCATCTGCCTCTGGGGTGTCGGCGGTCTCAAGAAGATGCTCGGCGCGGTCGACGCGTTCGACGTCTTCGGCGTCCACGGCGTGGGCGGCATCCTGGGTGCCATCCTGACCGGCGTGTTCGCATCGACCAGCCTCGGCGGTACCGGCGGCCTGACGCCGGACACCTTCACGATGGGTGGCCAGGTCTGGATCCAGATCAAGAGCGTGCTGTTCACGATGGTGTGGTCCGGTGTGGTGGCGTTCATCGCCTTCAAGATCGCCGACCTGACGATCGGCCTGCGTGTGACGGAAGAAGAAGAGCGCGAAGGCCTCGACATCTCCTCGCACGGCGAAACGGCTTACAACCGCTGAACTCCATCCGGCGTCCGAACGATCGGACGCCGGAAGGCAACGGCAACCAACGGAATCCTTTTTTTCAAGCAAGTGTCTCCTTGGATGTTCAACCCGCAAGCGCCCCGCGCCTGCGGGTTTTTTTTGGCCTGCACAATGTCGCGATGACCTGGACCACCCTTGAAGACAGCCTGTGCCTGCTCGGCGAGTCGCCGTTCTGGCATCCCGAAGAATCGACCCTTTACTGGATCGACATCCCTGGCCGCGCCGTGCTGCGAAAGCGCATCGACGGCATCGGCACCGACAGCGCCGCACCGGTCGAGCGCTGGCCGATGCCGACCGAGCCCGGCTGCATCGCGCCAGCCCGCAGCGGCGGCCTGGTGATGGCGTTGCGCGACGGCATCTACCGTGCACGCACCTGGGGCGGTCCACTCGTTCAGCTTGCCGCCGCCGACTACGACACCCGCACCATGCGCTTCAACGACGGCAAGTGCGACGCGCGCGGCCGCTTCTGGGCCGGCACGCTGAACGAGGCCAAGGACCGTCCGAACGCGACGCTCTACTGCCTGGATGCGCGTGTGTCCGATCAAGGGAGCGCGCCGACCTTCACGCGCATGGCGAACGAAGCGACGACAGCCAACGGCCTCGCTTTCTCGCCTGACAGGCGCACGATGTATTGGGCCGACACGCCGGCGCATGCCGTGCGTGCCTGGAACTGGTCGGCCGACAGCAACACGCTCACGCAGCCGCGCGTCTTCACAGCCTTCGACGCCAAGCCGGCCGGCTGGACGCCCGACGCTCCCACTTCGTACGACGGACGTCCGGACGGCGCGACGATCGACGCCGCAGGCAACTACTGGGTCGCGATGTACGAAGGCGCGCAGATCCTGTGCTTCGCGCCGTCGGGCGAACGGATCGCTGCGCTGCCGGTGCCGGCGCAATGCCCGACCATGCCATGCTTCGGCGGCGAAGACTTGCGCACGCTGTTCGTCACCACGGTTTCTGAAAAGCGGCCCGAAGCGGAGCGTGCGAGGTTGCCGGCGTCGGGTCATGTGATGGCGATGCGTGTCGACACGCCGGGTCTGCCCGTCGCCTTCTTCGAAGATTGAATCCGCGCCGCCATAGAAGATGCCGGTCCGGCGGCGACAACGAAATCCTGTGCCGCAGCATCGTGTTTTTTGGTGACGTGCAGAAGGGTCTGCGACCTATGCTGATCCCACTTTCCATCGGAGCATCCCCATGCCTTTGCGCGACTTGCAGGATTTCAAGGTACTCACGTTCGACGTGGTCGGCACGCTGATCGATTTCGAGGGCGGCATGCTCGCCTATCTGCGCAGCGCCGTGCCGGATACGCGCATCACCGACGACGAATTCCTCGGCGCCTACCGCCGCGCACG
>JAQGMX010000493.1 GCA_028292145.1 Variovorax sp. | reverse complement strand
CCACCTACACCGTGACCGACGTGACCACCTCCGGCAACAGCGCGTTGTCGCTGCAGAAGGAAGTGCGCAACATCACCACCGGCGGCGCCTGGGGAACGAGCAACCAGGCGAAGTCGGGCGATACGCTCGAATACCGCATCAGCTACGTCAACCCGAGCGCCGCGCCCCTGAGCACGGTGGTCATCACCGACGGGACCAACCTCTATACGACTTTCGTGAGCGCCAATGCGTCGACGCCGCCGCCTGCGCTCGGCAGCTGCACGCTGAACACGCCCAACAACCCGGCACCGGCCGCAGGCGTCGCCTGCACACCGCTGCACCTGGGCTCCGGCAAGGGCACCATGCGCTGGGAATTCAGCGGCACCCTCGCGCCGGGCGCCAGCGGATCTGTGACGTACTCCGTGTTGGTCGACTGACCGCTCAGTGCCCATCCTGACCACCAAGTGCCGATTGAGACTGTTCTTAAAGTGATCCGCGAATCCGGACACTAGATTGATCCTGCTTCGATTTGAAGTATTCGAGATCAAACAAAATGTCACTCATCAATTCCATCGGCGGCTCGGGCAAACCGGCTTCACGTGCCTTGAGCGAACCGGCAGAGCCAAAAAAGACCCAGGCTGCATTCTGGAAACGCCCCGGCGCCGAAGCGGCAGGCGGCAAGGAGCAGTCAGCTTCGGTTTCGGCGGACAAGGTGCCGAACTGGGTTACAGCCGCAGGTCAGCAGATCGCAGGTGTTACAGAGCGTCTGCTGCCGGGCCCATACAACCTCGGCATCTACATCGGCAAGAACATCCGCACCTTCATCGACAGCCGCGGCGACATCCGGGCCGACATCGCGGCGCTCCTCCAGCACCCTGCCGTGCTGGCTGCCGCCGCGACAGTGGCGCCCCGCATCATCGGCGCGCTCGCGATGAACCAACTTGCGTTCAACGCGCCGGCACAAGTCGGCCAGCATCCGCCGGTCTGATGCCCGTCCGCCCGTAGGGCTGGCTCTTGAAAACGTGAGGAATGCCCTTATCATTAGCACTCGTTGAGGCCGAGTGCTAACAGCATGGCTTCCAGACGATGGGCTCGCAGGTTTTCGCCTGCAGCCCGCAACCAACCCCCGTTTCAAATTCAGGAGATGCTATGAAACTTCGTCCTTTGCACGATCGCGTGATCGTCAAGCGCATTGACAGCGAAACCAAGACCGCCTCGGGCATCGTCATCCCCGACGCAGCTGCAGAGAAGCCCGATCAGGGCGAAATTCTGGCTGTCGGTCCTGGCAAGCGGAACGACAAGGGCGAACTCGGCGCTATCAGCGTCAAGGTCGGCGATCGCGTCCTGTTCGGCAAGTACAGCGGCCAGACCGTCAAGGTCGACGGCGACGAACTGCTGGTGATGAAAGAGGAAGACCTCTTCGCCGTGGTCGAGAAGTAAGTCACTTCCCACCGCTTCATCCCAACCAATTTACTGAATTCGGAGAATCAACATGGCAGCAAAAGACGTCGTATTCGGCGGCGAAGCCCGCGCTCGCATGGTCGAGGGTGTGAACATCCTCGCCAACGCAGTCAAGGTCACCCTCGGCCCCAAGGGTCGCAACGTGGTGCTCGAACGCTCGTTCGGCGCCCCCACGGTGACCAAGGACGGTGTGTCCGTCGCCAAGGAAATCGAACTCAAGGACAAGCTCCAGAACATGGGCGCCCAGCTCGTGAAGGAAGTGGCTTCCAAGACTTCGGACAACGCCGGTGACGGCACCACCACCGCGACCGTGCTGGCACAAGCCATCGTTCGCGAAGGTTTCAAGTACGTCGCAGCGGGCATCAACCCGATGGACCTGAAGCGCGGCATCGACAAGGCGGTCACCGCTTTGGTCGCCGAGCTGAAGAAGGCTTCCAAGCCGACGACCACGTCGAAGGAAATCGCGCAAGTCGGCTCGATCTCGGCCAACAGCGATGAAACCATCGGCAAGCTCATCGCCGACGCGATGGACAAGGTCGGCAAGGAAGGCGTCATCACCGTCGAAGACGGCAAGTCGCTCGACAGCGAACTCGACGTCGTCGAAGGCATGCAGTTCGACCGCGGCTATCTGTCGCCGTACTTCATCAACAACCCTGAAAAGCAGTCCGCGATTCTGGACAACCCGTTCGTTCTGCTCTACGACAAGAAGATCAGCAACATCCGTGACCTGCTCCCGACGCTGGAACAAGTCGCGAAGTCGGGCCGTCCGCTGCTGATCATTGCCGAAGAAGTCGAAGGCGAAGCCCTGGCTACCCTGGTCGTGAACACCATCCGCGGCATCCTGAAGGTCGTGGCCGTCAAGGCACCTGGCTTCGGCGATCGCCGCAAGGCCATGCTCGAAGACATCGCCATCCTGACGGGCGGCAAGGTCATCGCCGAAGAAGTCGGTCTGACGCTCGAGAAGGTCACGCTGGCCGATCTGGGCCAGGCACAACGCATCGAAGTGGGCAAGGAAAACACGATCATCATCGACGGCGCCGGCGCTGCAGGTGACATCGAAGCCCGCGTCAAGCAAGTGCGCGTGCAGATCGAAGAAGCTTCGAGCGACTACGACCGTGAAAAGCTGCAAGAGCGCGTGGCCAAGCTGGCCGGCGGCGTTGCAGTGATCAAGGTCGGCGCTGCCACCGAAGTCGAAATGAAGGAAAAGAAAGCACGTGTCGAAGACGCCCTGCACGCCACCCGCGCTGCAGTGGAAGAAGGCATCGTCGCCGGCGGCGGCGTGGCTCTGCTGCGTGCCAAGCAAGCGGTCGGCGATTCGATCAAGGGCGACAACGCCGACCAGGACGCCGGCATCAAGCTGGTGCTGAAGGCCGTCGAAGCGCCTCTGCGCGAAATCGTGAACAACGCCGGTGGCGAAGCTTCGGTGGTGGTGAATGCTGTGTTGGCCGGCAAGGGCAACTTCGGCTTCAACGCTGCGAACGACACCTACGGCGACATGCTCGAACTGGGCATCCTGGACCCGACCAAGGTCACGCGCACCGCGCTGCAGAACGCAGCATCGGTCTCGTCGCTCCTCCTCACGACCGAAGCGATGATCGCCGAGGCACCGAAGGACGAAGCTGGCGCCGGCGGCGGCATGCCTGATATGGGTGGCATGGGCGGTATGGGCGGCATGGGAATGTAAGCTGTTGCTCGCCCCCAGGCTGCGGCGCACTTCGTGTCGCCTGCGCCTACCCCCTACCGGGGGCAGCACCAGCGGACTGGCTAAGCCAGATCCGCGGTGCTTTTAGAGAAATCCGGGGTGAGCCGGTTAATCGAGAAAGCCCTGCAGCGCGAGCTGCAGGGCTTTTCCTATGGGCGATGGGTTGAGGAGGGCCGGCCCATCCAGAAGCCAAATGCCGAAAGTGCTGCGCAATAAGCCAGACCTGAGGTGCTGAAGAAAAACATCATCGCTGCGACGACGACGACGGCAGCGATTCCCACCGATTGCCGCGGCAGAGAACCGCGCTGCAGCTTGACGTAGCCGATCGCGACCAAAAAATAGAGCACGAAGAAATTTT
>JAQGMX010000470.1 GCA_028292145.1 Variovorax sp. | reverse complement strand
TGCCGCTGTGGCGTCTGCTGGGCGGCGCCCGCGACCGTGTGCCGACCTATGCCAGCGGCCCGTTGCACCGCGGCATCACCAACGACGCGGTGGCGGTGGCGGCGGAGCGCATCGTCGCCAAAGGCTTTCGGTACGTGAAGATGCACCTGGCACTACATGGCAATCCAACCCCGCAACAGGAACTGGAGCGCGCCCGCATCGTCCGCAAAGTGGTCGGGCCGGACGTCCGCCTGGTGTGCGACATCAACGAGCGCTGGCGCGTGAGCCAGGCCATCGACATCGGCCGCCGGCTGGAGGAGATCGGCTTCTTCTGGATGGAGGACCCAACCCGCTTCGACGACTACGAAGGACTGGCGCGCATCACCGATGCGCTGTCGACACCGATCATGGCGGGCGAGAGCTGCTGGGGCGTCACCCCGTTCAGGCACATGCTGGAGAAGCGCTCCGTCGACATCCTGATGATCGACCTGATGCATGTCGGCGGCATCACGCCGTGGATGAAGATCGCCGGCATGGCCGAGGCCTTCAACATCCCGGTGGTGAACCACATCATGCCGGAGTTCCAGGCGCAACTCGTCGCCGCCGTCCCCAACGGGCTCATCGCCGAGTACAAGTCGTGGACCTTGCCGCTGTTCGAAGGTGGGCCCGAATTCATCGATGGCGACTTCGTGATGTCCGAGCGGCCGGGCCACGGCCTCTGCTTCAGCAAAGCGTTTGCCGATCGCGTCTGAACGACACCCTCCACCAATACACAGAAAGCCACGCCATGCCCAAACAGTTGGTGCTCCAGCACGGTCGCCTCAGTCCTTCGGTCGAAGCGCGATTGATCGAAGAATTCGACATCGTTCGTTCCGGCGAGCAGACCGACTCGATGGCCATCATCCGCCAGCATGCGGACGCCATCACCGCGATGGCCACATCGGCGCGCCACGGCGTGACGGCGGAAGTCATCGAAGCCCTGCCCAGGCTGCGCGCCATTGCCAGCTTCGGCGTGGGATACGACAACCTGGACGTGGCCTTCGCGCGCGGCCGCGACATCGCCGTGAGCTACACGCCCGATGTGCTCAACGACTGCGTGGCCGACCTGGCCTGGGGCGCGATGCTCGACCTCTCCCGCGGCCTCAGCGAGGCGGACCGCTTCATGCGGCGCGGCGATTGGCCCAAAGGCGCCTTCCGGCTGACGAACCGCGTGAGCGCGAAGAAACTCGGCATCGTTGGACTCGGTCGCATCGGACGGGCCATTGCGCAGCGGGCGTCGGGCTTCACGATGGATGTTCGTTATCACAATCGCCGCCCGGTGTCCGACGTGTCTTATGTGCACGAGTCCGACCTCGCCGCACTGGCCCACTGGGCGGACTACCTGGTGGTGGCCGTGGCTGGCGGCAGCGACACAAGGCACCTGGTGTCGAAGAGCGTGATCGAGGCCCTTGGCCCGAAGGGCTACCTCATCAACATCGCCCGCGGGTCATCGGTCGATGAAGATGCGCTCACGAAAGCGCTGCAGGCGAAGTCCATCGCCGGCGCCGCACTCGACGTCTACAGCACCGAGCCTTGCTTCCCCGAGGTCCTCGCGCAGCTCGACAACGTGCTGCTGCTGCCCCACATCGGCACGGCGACGCATGAAACCCGGGCGGCGATGGGTGAGCTGGTCATCGACAACCTGAAATCATTCTTTGAGACAGGCCACTTGCTCACACCGGTGCCGGTGGCCTGACATTCAAAATCAACTCTCAAGCTGCGCTTCCCTGACCACCCAAACATTCGACAACCTGATCAACGGCGAATGGGTTGCCGGCGCCAAGTACGCGCTCAACGTCAATCCGTCCAACCTGGCCGACATCATCGGCGACTACACCCAGGCCCGCCATGACGTGCTCGACAAGATCGGCACCGAGATCCTGGCGCGCCGCGAAAAGCTGGGCACGCTCGTGGCGCGCGAAGAAGTCGAGACCAAGCCCGAGGGCATCGGCGAAGTCACCCGCGAACCCGTCGGCGTGATCGGCCTGATCACCCGTGGAACTTCCTCATCGCCATTCCCCATGGCGACGCGGAAGGAGGGCGACGCGCCGGCCGCCGGCATCGACATCGGACCGGTGTCCTCGCAATCGCAACTCGAGCAGGACATGGACCGTGTCGCCTTCGGCCAGAAGGAAGGCGCCACGCTGGTGGACGGCCTACGTCGGGGCGTAGTTGGCTGCCATGAAAATGCACGATCTCGACCCGACTCGCGTCTTGCCCCGCGGGGTAGCACCGTTGCAGCGTCTGCGCACCTGTCGCAGGATCCATGCGATGACAGAGAGCACCGTTGACTTTTCGCTCGAGACCACGATGAATCGCCCGGCATCGTCGATGGCAAAGCTTCGCGGTTGCTTCTCGGTGGGAACGCTGCGTCGAGCCGGTCGACGCGTTCCGCTTTGTTCATCGATCTGGAACATTCAAGCTTGTGCGCCGATAACGAAGGAAGTCAGTCGATGGTGATCTTTCGCGCCACGATCAATTGTTTCCAACGCTCGAACTCTTTAGCTTGGTACGCGGTGAATTCTTCAGGCGTATTGGCCACGACTTCGAGCCCCTGCTCCGCCATGCGCTTCTGAACCACGGGGTCCTTCATCACCGCGATCGCCGCGTCGCTTAATTTTCTCCTGACGGCTGGAGGTAACCCCTTCGGTGCCACCAGGCCTTGCCATGAATAGATCTCCGCGCCCTTCACGCCGGCTTCCGCCAGAGTGGGCACGTCGGGCAACAGGGCGGACCGCGCGGTGCCCGTCACGGCGATAGCGCGCAACTTGCCCGCACGGATGTAGGGCAGCACGGCGTTGATGTTGGGAAACGAGAATTCCACCTGGCCGCCAAGCAGGTCGTTGATGGCCGGCGCGCCGCCTTTGTAAGGCACGTGCAGTCCTTGCGTACCCGACTGCTGCCAGAACAGTTCTGCGGCCAGGTGATCCGAGGCGCCATTGCCTGAGCTGGCAAAGGTCACCTTGTCCGGCGTCTTCTTGAGCAACGCCACCACGTCGGCCACCGTGCGTGCCGACTGTGTCGGCGTGGTCACCAACACATTGGGCGCCTGCACCGGGATGCTGATGTAGTCGAAATCCTTGAGGGCATCGTACGGCACGGTCTTCAGCAGGTGAGGCGTGATCACGTAGGTGGCGAGCGACGAGACCATCAGCGTGTAGCCGTCGGGCGCGGCGCGCTTCACCAGACCCGCCCCGATCGTGCCGGTGGCGCCAGCCCGGTTATCGACCACGAAGGTTTGGTGCAATTTCTCCTGTAGACCTTGCGCCAAGGTGCGGCCCGCCATGTCGGTGGAGCCACCGGCAGGGAACGGCACGATGATCGTCACGGCGCGTTCGGGCCAGGTGGTGGTGGCCGGTTGCGCAGCCGCCGCCAGCGGCAGCGCGCAGAGCAGCGCCTTGATGAGGTTGTTCAGGGGCATGTTTTTATCTCCTTTGAATCGTTACTGCGGGCCGAGCTTCTTGATCAGCGCGGCCAGTTCTTCCATCTCATTGGGCTTGAGGTTGGTCAGTGGGGCGCGCACCGGGCCGCCGTCATGGCCGACGATCTTGGCACCGGCCTTGATGATGCTCACGCCGTAGCCTTCGACGCGGTTGCGGATGTCGAGGTAGGGCATGAAGAAGTCCTTCAACAGGCGGTGCTGCGTCGGCAGGTCGTCGGCGGCCACGGCCTTGTAGAAGTCCAT
>JAQGMX010000403.1 GCA_028292145.1 Variovorax sp. | reverse complement strand
GGCGCGGCTGGATCGCCGCCTACCGCACCGGCACCGGCGAACGGCGCGAAATCCTCCTTGCCGACGGCAGCCGGCTCTGGCTCAACACCGCCTCCGCGATCGACGTCGATTTCTCCTCCGGCTACCGCCGCATCGTGCTGCACGAAGGCGAGGTGCTGGTGACCAGCGGTCATGACGGCGCCTTCGCCGCACGCCCGCTGGTGGTCGACGTACCGCAAGGCCGGTTCACGGCGCTCGGCACGCGCTTCGCCGTGCGTCATGAGGACGGCGGGGCCGTGCGCCTCGCCGTGTTCGAAGGCGC
Source organism: Variovorax sp. (assembly GCA_028292145.1). GTDB lineage: Bacteria > Pseudomonadota > Gammaproteobacteria > Burkholderiales > Burkholderiaceae_C > Variovorax. The sequence goes on along the minus strand of JAQGMX010000403.1, from coordinate 2,684 downwards.
GGTCGAAGCGCGACCCGCAGGCGGCGGCGACGCACGCACGCTGGTCGCCGGTCAGCAGGCGCGCGTTTTCTCCGGCCGTGTCGACGTGCAGACCGACGCCATAGGCCGATCGGGCTACGCGGACGACTGGATCCGCGGCATGCTGGTCGCCGACGGCATGCGCCTTGGCGATTTCATTGCCGAACTGAGCCGCTACCGCACCGGCTACCTGGGCTGCGCGCCCGAGATCGCCGACCTGCGCATCGTCGGCGCCTACCCGCTGGCCGACATCGACCGCATCCTCGACGCGCTGCAGTCCACCTTGCCGGTGAAGGTGCAGCGGCCGATGCCGTGGTGGACCGTGGTCGCGGCCGGTCCGGCGCCAACGCGGCGTTGAAGTTTTTTTGCGCCGGCAGGTTCCCTTTTCGCCGGGCAGATTGGCATGACAGAAATCAACTCTTTGTTCTGTCTGAAAGCTGCCATGCCCGCGTGCCATTCCCGAACGAACCGAACGATCCAAACGATCCGAACGATTCGCTCGAAACCCTTCGTCGCCCGGCGCCTCGCCCGCGCACTGCAGGTGGCATTCGCCGCCGTACCGATCGCGGCTGCGATGCATGCCATTCCCGCAATGGCGCAGGCAGCGGCGCCCGAGGCTGCGCGCGACTATGCCATCGCGTCGGGCCCGCTCGGCACCGTGCTGAGCCAGTTCGCCGGGCAGGCCGGCATTCTGCTGTCGGTGGATGCGTCGGTCACGGCGGGTCTTTCGAGCGGCGGCGTGAGAGGGCGCTTCACGGTCAGCGAAGGCCTGTCGGCGGCGCTGGCTGGCAGCGGATTGCTGGCGACGCGAAGCGGCAACGTCTACGGCTTGCAGCGCAGCCCCGCCGCAGCATTGGAAGCGCGCGGCAACGGCGGCTCTTCGGCTGCATCGCTGCCGACCGTGCAGGTCACGGCCCGCGCAGGCGAAGAAACCGCCAGAAGCCCGGTCGCCGGATTCGTCGCCCGCCGTGCCAGCGGCGGCACCAAGACCGACACGCCTTTGCTGGAGACGCCGCAGTCGGTCTCGGTCGTTACGCGCGACCAGATGGACGCACAGGGCTCCACGACGTTGGTCGAGAGCCTGCGCTACACGCCCGGCATCGTCGCCCAGTACGCCAACACCGATCTGCGCTACGACTGGCTGACGCTGCGCGGCTTCACGCCGCCGGCGCGCTACCTCGACAACCTGCGCCTGCCGTTCGGCGCGCGCGGTTATTCTCAGCCGCGCATCGAGCCGTGGGGCCTGGAGCGTGTCGAAGTCGTCAAGGGGCCGTCGTCGGTGCTGTACGGACAGGCGACGCCAGGCGGGCTGGTCAACATGGTCAGCAAGCGGCCGACGACCGAGACCGTGCGCCAGATCGAACTGCAGGCCGGCAGTCACAACCGCAAGCAGGCGGCCTTCGACCTCGGCGGCGCGCTGGACGAGGAGGGCGTGTGGAGCTACCGGCTGGTCGCGCTGCATCGCGAGGCGAATACGTCGTTCGACCAGGTTTCCGAACGCAAGACCTACTTTGCGCCCTCGCTGACCTACAAGCCATCCGAAGCCACGCGCGTCACACTGCTGGGCCAGTGGCAGTCGCTCGATTCGCCCGGCGGCGGCGGCGCGCCGGCCTTGCCCGTGGCCGGCACGCTGGACACCAGCCGGTATGCCGCGCTGCCGACGCGCACTTTCGTCGGCGAGCCCGGTTTCGACCGCTACAGCAACCGCCAGCGCTTCATCGGCTACGAGGCCGAACACAAGATCGACGGCACCTTCACCGTGCGCCAGAACCTGCGCCTGGGCAAGGTCGACGCGTACACGCAGCGCATCCAGGCCTTCTGCCTCGCGGCGTGCAATCCGTCTTCGCTGCTGCGCTACGCCTGGGCTTTCCCTGAAGAGTCGGAAATGCTCACCGTCGACACGCAACTCCAGGCCGACTTCGCCACCGGCGCGGTGCGCCACACGCTCCTTGGCGGCGTCGATTTTTCCAACGAGAAATCCACTTACGACGAGAGCAACCTGCGCATCATCGCCACGCCTTTCAACGCCTACCAGCCGGTCTACGGCCGCGACAGCGGCATCGTGCCGGCCGTGGCGACGCACATCGACCAGAAGCGCCGGCAGGCCGGCTTCTATCTCCAGGACCAGATGCACATCGATCGCTGGAGCGTCGTGCTCGGCGGCCGCTACGACAAGGCGAATACGTCCACGCAGACGCTGACCACCGCCACCGGCCGCAGCACCGACGTCAGCCAGAGCGACGGCGAATTCACCGGTCGCGCCGCGCTCATGTACAGCTTCGACAGCGGTGTCGTGCCTTACCTGAGCTATTCGACGTCGTTCCAGCCCGCCGCCGGCACCGACCGCCTCGGCAACGTCTTCGAGCCCACCACCGGCAAGCAGACCGAAATCGGCGTCAAGTACCAGCCGGTCGGCTCGAAAGCGCTGTTCACCGCCGCCGTCTACGAACTGAAGCAGCAGAACGCGCTCACGCCCGATCCGTTGAGCCGCTCTTTCAGTGAGCAGACCGGCGAGGTGCGCGTACGCGGCCTGGAACTAGAGGCGCGCGGGCCGATCGCGCGCGGGCTGGACGCCATCGCGTCGTATGCCTACACCGACAGCCGGGTGACGCAGGCGAATGCGAACGCGGCGGGCGTCAGCACGGAAGGCAATCGTTTCCCGTACG
>JAQGMX010000367.1 GCA_028292145.1 Variovorax sp. | reverse complement strand
ACGTCGCCCTGATGATGGCGGTCGCCGAAGCAACCAACACCACCGGAACCGTCCTGGGCGCCGTGTTCACCTTTGTACTCTATGGCGTGGCGCCCGTCGCATTGGTGGTTTACCTGATAAGCACGCCGGCACGGCGCCGAAAGCTCCGCGAACGCGAGATGGCAGCGCAGGAAGCCGCCCGCAGCGCGGCACGTTCAGCCACTGCGGCTCCTAAAGCTTCCGTCGAGCCAGACGCAGGCGGCGAACCGCCCGCTGACGCCGTCGCGCCGGTGCGAAAATAAACGTAACGGGCTGCGCACGGTGCACCACGCATCGCTGCCGTCGTTGCCGTGAATCGCCCGGACGCCCGCCGCGCGCAATCGCTGCCGGGCGAGCGCCGGGAGGTCCGCCCACCATTTGCCGGGCTCGCCGCTCGCACGAAAACAGTCGGCGGCTTCCGGCGATAACTTTGCGAAAGCCGCCCTGACGTCGTCGCCCACCTCGAAAGCGTTCGGACCGATGCACGGGCCGAGCCAGACGACAGGCGATTCAGCATCGAGTTGGTCCAGTGTGCGCTCCAGCACCCCGGCCGCAAGTCCGCGCCAGCCCGCATGCGCAGCCGCGACGCGCGTTCCGCTCGCATCGGCAAAAAGCACGGGCAGGCAGTCCGCCACCATGATCGTGCAGGCGACGCCGGGAGCGGTCGCGATACACGCATCCGCGACGGTGCCGTCCGGCGTTCCGGCGCCTTGCGGATCGAGCGCCAGCACATCCGTCCCATGAACCTGCTGCAGGAAGACCGGCCGCACGCCGATGGCGTCGCGCAACGCTTTGCGGTTGCGCAACACGTCGACTGGCACGTCGCCGACATGCAGACCCAGATTCAGTCCCTCGTACGAACCACTCGAAACGCCACCTGCGCGGGTCGTGCACACGGCCCGGACGCCCACCGGCACGGGCCAGTCAGGTAGGAGCCATTCGGGCGGCATTTCAAGACTGCGCATCGGGACAGCGCGACGGATGTGCGCGCTGGAAAGCATCGAGTTGCGCTGCGGCTTCGTACGCCGCCATCGTGCGCGGCAAATCGCCGAGGTCGCAGTCGAAGCGCTGCGCGTTGAATATCTGCGGCACCAGACAGCAATCGGCCAGCGTTGGCGTGTCACCGTGGCAAAAGCGGCCAACCGGGCGTTGCGCGAGCTGCCGCTCGAAGGCTTCGAGCCCTTCGCGCACCCAGTGACGGTACCAGGCGAGCTTTGCGGCTTCGTCCGCCTTGAGTTCGCCGACGAGGTACTTGAGCACGCGCAGGTTGTTGACCGGATGGATCTCGCAAGCGATCGTCTGCGCCAGCGCCCTGACCTGCGCACGACCTGCGGCGTTGGGCGGCAGCAGAGGCGGCGCGGGATGGGTTTCGTCGAGGTATTCGAGGATCGCCAGCGATTGCGAAAAGCGCTCGACACCGGCATCGGTCTGCACTTCCAGCAGCGGCAGCAGCCGGTCGGGCGAAAGCTCGGCGTAAGGCGGCTGGAGTTGCTCGCCGCGCACCAGATGCACCGGTACGTACGCGTACGACAGTTGCTTGAGCTCGAGCGCGATGCGCACGCGATAGGACGACGACGAGCGGAAGTAGTTGTACAGCTTCATCATGGCGCCGAGCATAGCGGCGCCGTGTTGCCGTGGGTCATGGCGGGCAGCGGGCTTTCGCCTCTGGCACACTGCCGTTCTCGCTTGAATCAGGACGAAAAACAATGTCTTCCGCGTACGTTTTCCCTCCGGCGCCCGTGGTGTCGATCCCCGTGGTCGGCCAGAGCGCCGGCTTTCCGGTGCATCGCATCTATTGCGTCGGCCGCAACTATGAGGACCATGCCAAGGAGATGGGCTTTACCGGCCGCGAGGCGCCCTTCTTCTTCATGAAGGCGGCCGATGCGGTCCGCTTCGTCGGCGACGGCGAGACCGGCAGCATGGCCTACCCGACGCTGACCAAGAACCTTCACCATGAAATCGAGTTGGTCGCCGCCATCGGCACCGGCGGCAAGAACATCGCCGCCGCCGATGCCCACAAGCACATCTACGGCTACGCGGTCGGCCTCGACATGACGCGCCGCGACCTGCAGAACGAGATGAAGAAGCAGGGTCGCCCTTGGGAAATCGGAAAGGCCTTCGAGCAGAGCGCGCCGATCGGCCCGATCGTGCCGGTGGCCGATGCCGGTGACGTCGAGAAGGCGGAAATCGCCTTGCAGGTCAACGGCACCGACCGCCAGCGCAGCAACGTGAGCAAGCTGATCTGGAGCATCGCCGAGACCATCGAGCATCTGTCGGCGGCCTGGGAACTGCAGCCCGGCGACCTGATCTTCACCGGCACGCCCGAAGGCGTCGCGGCCGTGGTGGCCGGCGACACGCTGGTCGGCACGGTCACCGGCCTGCCGACGCTGACCGTCAAGATCGGCTGAGCGCGTCGTGCATCTGCCCATCAAGCACTGCCGGAACTGCGGCGCCGCCGTGGTCTACCGGGTGCCGGACGACGGCGACACGCGCGAGCGGGCCGTCTGCCCGGCGTGCCACACGATCCACTACGAGAACCCGAACAACGTCGTGGGGACGATCCCGGTGCTCGGCGACCGCGTGCTGCTGTGCAAACGCAACATCGAGCCGCGCAAAGGCAAGTGGACGCTGCCGGCCGGGTTCATGGAACTCAACGAGTCGACCGCCCAGGGCGCGGCCCGCGAGACGGTCGAGGAAGCCGGCGCCGAATTCGAGATGGAGGGCCTGTTTGCCGTGATGAGCGTCATCAAGGTCGGTCAGGTGCACATGTTCTATCGGGCGCGGCTGCTGAGCGACGTCTTCGACCCCGGTCACGAAACGATGGAAGCCAGGCTCTTCGCCGAGGAAGAGATTCCCTGGGAAGAGATCGCCTTTCGCACCGTGCGCGAGGCGCTGCGCTTCTATTTCGACGACCGTCGGCGCGGCAGCTTCGATCGCGTCCACACACTCGATTTCGAGTAATTCCAATCATCCCAACCCGTTTTTTGCTTCAAGGTTTTCATGACGCACCGCGCGCTCTTCCTTTCCATCGCCTGTTTTTGCGCTGCAATGGGCACCGTCGCCACCGCCAGCGCCGAACAGGTCGGTGAAGTCGATACCGCCTTCAAACTGATCGGCCCCGACCACAAGGTCGTCGTCGACGCTTACGACGACCCGAAAGTGCCCGGCATGACCTGCTATGTCTCGCGCGCCAAGACCGGCGGCGTTTCGGGCGCCATCGGCCTGGCCGAAGACAAGGCCGAGGCATCGATCGCCTGCCGGCAGGTCGGGCCGGTTTCGTTCACCGAACCGCTCAAGCAGCGCGACGAAGTGTTCACGGAACGGCAGTCGATCCTGTTCAAGCGCCTGCGCGTGGTCCGCATGGTCGATGCCAAGCGCAACACCCTGATCTATCTTTCGTACTCCGACCGGCTGGTCGACGGCTCGCCGCAGAACAGCGTCACCGCTGTGCCGGTCGACCGCGCGACGCCGATTCCGCTGAAGAACTAGCCGTCGATGGTCGATGCCGCGGCTCCCGGCAACGCCATTCGTGAGCTGTACGGCGCACTCTGGCACTACGCGGCCGGCGCGCGCCGGCAGTTCATCGGCGCCACCGCCCTGCTGACTTCATCGCAACTGCTTCGGCTGACGATGCCGTGGCTGGCCGGTCAGGCGATCAATGCGCTCCAGGCGGGCAGCCTGTCGGCGTCGGCGCGCTGGATCGGTGCGCTGGCCGGCATTTACGTGCTGTCATGGGCTGTGCATGGGCCGGGGCGCATTCTGGAGCGCAACGTCGGCGTGCGGGTGCGGGAATCGCTGGCCGACGATCTTTACGGGCGCATCGCCTCGGCGCCGCTGGTCTGGCACGACGGCCACCATTCGGGCGAACTGCAGCACCGGGTGCACCAGGCCAGCAAGGCGCTGTCCGATTTCGCTCAGAACCAGTTCATCTACCTGACCAACGTCGTCAATTTCATCGGCCCGCTGGTGGCACTGACGCTGCTGGCGCGTTCGGCGGGCGGACTGGCGATCGCGGGTTACGTGCTGATCGGCTTCATCGTCGTGAAGTTCGACCGCGCGCTGATGCGCCTCGCGCGCACGGAGAACGACGCCGACCGGCGCTATGTGTCGGCGCTGCTCGACTTTCTCGGCAATGCGTCGACGGTCATCGGCCTGCGCCTGCAGTCGGCTTCGCGCAAGCTGCTGCGACGGCGCATGGAAGCGGTGTCGCTGCCGCTCAAGCGCACCGTGGTGCTCAACGAAGGCAAATGGTTCGCGGTCGACATGATGGGCATGGCGCTGACCTGGGGGCTGGTCGTGCTCTACGTCTGGCAGGCGCAGGCGCCGGGCCAGGCGGTGTTGCTGGGGTCGGTTTTCATGATCTATCAATATGCGCAGCAGGCGGCGGGCGTGGTGTCGTCGATGGCGGCAAACTTCCAGTTCTTCGCGCGGATGCACACCGATTACAGCAGCGCTGCGCCGATCTGGCAGGCACCGATCGGCGCGGCGCAAAAACCTGTCGATTCGACTGCGGAGTGGATCAATCTCTCCATTGCCGGCCTTGCCTGGCACTACGCGCCACGCGGCGAAGTACTTGCGGACGGCAGCGTACCGGGCGGCCTGCACGACGTGGCGCTGACGCTGCGCCGCGGCCAGCGCGTCGCGCTGGTCGGCCCGAGCGGCGGCGGCAAGAGCACGCTGCTGCGCTTGCTGGCCGGTCTTTACGCGCCCGGCGCAGGAACGCTTTCCATCGACGGCCGACCCGTCGACTGGCCGCGCCTGCGCCAACTCGCCACGCTGATTCCGCAGGAAACCGAAGTCTTCGAAGCCAGCTTGCGCGAAAACCTGACCTTCGGCGAGCCCGCGGAAGATGCTGCGTTGCAGGCCGCCCTGCACACCAGCGCCTTCGACGAAGTGCTCGCGGCCACGCGCGGCGACCTGGACACGATGATTTCCGAGCGCGGCTTCAATCTTTCGGGCGGGCAGCGACAACGGCTCTGCCTTGCGCGTGGCGTGCTCGCAGCCAACGGCAGTTCGCTGCTGCTGCTCGACGAACCGACCAGCGCGCTCGACGCCGGCACCGAATCGCGCGTACTCCAACGCATTGCCGCTGCCTTTCCGCACGCTTGCGTCATCGCTTCGATCCATCGGCTGAGCCTGCTGGACCGTTTCGATACAGTCGTGCTGATGGAAGCCGGTCGCGTACTCGACGCCGGTCCGCGCGATGCGGTCCTGGCCCGCCAACCTCTGCTGCAGCGGATGGTGGCACCGTCGGTTTAGAACCGTTGTTCAATCACCCGGGGAACCGCTCCTCTCACATCCGTTCCAATTGCACGATGCAAGTCAACAAAATTACCAGTTCTTCTCGACGCCCGGCCGCATGGGGCGCTGTCGTCCTGGCCGCGACACTCGCCGCCTGCACCTCCAACGTGCCGTTGAACTCACAGTATCCGCCGCCGCCCCGTCGTGTGAATCCCACGCTAAACACGCTGCCTTCGCCGACGCCGCAATACCAGACCCCGGCGCCCCAGCCCCAACAACCGCAGCCGCCGGCTGCTTTTCTGCGACCGGCTCCCGGCCCCACGCTGGCCCGCTTCGACGGCAACAAGAACAAGGGCTTGGACATCGCCGGGAATCTGGGCGATCCGATCCTCGCTGCGGCGGATGGACGGGTGGTGTACGTCGGCGGGCAGTTGCGCGGCTACGGCAACATGGTCATCGTGAAGCACGACGACACCTTTCTCACGGCCTACGCGCACACGCAGACGATCTTCGTAAAGGAGAACGACGCGGTGCAGAAGGGCCAGAAGATCGCCGAAATGGGCCAGAGCGACACCGACAGGGTCAAGCTCCACTTCGAGGTGCGAAAGAACGGCACCGCAGTCGATCCCGAACCTTATTTGAACGGCCAGCTGCGCTGACCGTTTGCGGCCAAGCCGGCTCGGATCAGCTGGTGCGGGTGCCGAGGCGCTGCGACGGCGCGGTCTGGCACGGCGCGGCGCTGTAGCGGTCGATGCCCAGGCCCTCGGTACTGATTTCCGGACGCTGCCCGGTCACCAGATCGGCGATCAGCTTGCCGGAACCGCAGGCCATCGTCCATCCGAGCGTGCCGTGGCCGGTGTTCAGGAACAGGTTCGGGTAGCGCGTGGCGCCGACGATGGGCGTGCTGTCCGGCGTCATCGGGCGCAGGCCGGTCCAGAAAGTGGCGCGCGATACATCGCCGCCCGGGAACAGATCGTTGACCACGAGCTCCAGCGTGGCGCGGCGCGCCGGGTTGAGGCGAAGGTCGTAGCCGCCGAGTTCGGCCATGCCGCCGACGCGGATGCGATCGTCAAAGCGCGTGACGGCGATCTTGTAGGTTTCGTCGAGCACGGTCGATTGCGGTGCGAGCGCTGGATCGACCAGCGGCACCGTCAGCGAGTAACCCTTGACGGGATACACCGGCAGCTCGATGCCGAGCGGCGCCAGCGACTGGCGCGAATAGCTGCCGAAAGCCATCACGAAGCGATCGGCCTTCAAGACCTGACCGTTGACGCGCGCCCCGCTGATGCGCCCGCCTTCGACCGTCAAACCGTCGACCTTCTGATTGAAGCGAAGGTCGACGCCCAGACCGCGTGCCAGGCCGGCCAACTGGTTGGTGAACATGTGGCAGTCTCCGGTTTCGTCGTTCGGCAGGCGCAGGCCACCGACCAGCCGGTCGCGCGCCTGGGCAAGACCGGGCTCTGCCTGGGTCAGCTGGTCGCGCGTCAGCAGCTCGAAAGGCACGTTGCATTCCCGCAGCACATCGATGTCCCGCTGGACCGCGTCGAGTTGCGCCCGCGTGCGAAACAGCTGCAGCGTGCCGCCGGTGCGCTGCTCGTAATTGATGCCGGTGTCAGCGCGCAGCTGCTGCAGGCAGGAGCGGCTGTATTCGGCCACCCGCATCATCCGTTCCTTGTTGACGGCGTAGCGCTCCGGCGAACAGTTGCGCAGCATCTGTGCCATCCAGCGCAGCTGGAACAGGCTGCCGTCGATACGGATGGCGAGCGGGGCATGTTTCTGAAACATCCACTTCATCGCCTTCAGCGGAATCCCGGGCGCGGCCCAGGGCGTCGAGTAGCCAGGCGACACCTGGCCGGCGTTCGCGAAGCTGGTTTCCAGCGCCGGACCTTCCTGCCGATCGAGCACCGTGACCTCCGCGCCGGAGCGCGCAAGATAGTAGGCCGTGCTGATGCCGATGACGCCGCCGCCCAGAACAATGACTTTCATTGGGAAACCTCTCGAACGAAGTAAATTTCGACAAATTTAGGCGGAAAGATCCCGTAAATTCGACTGTTCTTTCGGTGCGCCAAAGTGAAATTAACTTTTCTTTTGGTGCATCTCGAACAAGTGGAGTGAAAAAACCCGCATGACTGCCAACATCGACCGAACTGACCGGAAAATCCTCGACATCCTGCAGCGTCAGGGCCGAATTTCAATGACCGAACTGGCCGAGCAGATCGGTCTTTCGACCTCGCCGTGCACCGAGCGCGTGAAGCGCATGGAGCGCGACGGGGTCATCACCGGCTATCACGCGCGGCTGTCTCCCGTGGCGCTCGGGAAGACGCTGCTGGTGTTCGTCGAGATCAAGCTGGCATCGAAATCCGACGAGGTTTTCGAGAAGGTACGCAAGGAACTGCTGCACGTTCCGGATGTGCAGGAATGTCACCTGGTATCCGGTGGGTTCGACTATCTGGTGAAAGCGCGCCTCGGCGGCATGAGCGAATACCGGCGCCTGCTCGGCGATGTGCTGAAGAAACTGCCGGTCGAGGCCGAATCGCACAGCTACATCGTGATGGAAGAGATCAAGGAGACGATGGCGCTGGTGGTGGACCGTTGAGCCCCGCTTGCGAGAGGTCTCTTCACCGTCCATTTACACAAGGACGGCAATAATTCGATACTTTGTTGCCTCCAGTGTGTGCATGCCGTCGGCGCCAGCGCTTCCGGGCATCGCACTTGCATGACGGGGTAGCCGTTCGACCTTCGGCCTCGACCATTCACAAGACCGACCCCATGCCCCACCCTGCCCGACCTGCGACGCCAGCCATCTCGTCCCGCGCGTTCCGCTTCGGCTTCGCGCTCTGCCTGGCCGCCGGGCTCCTCGCGGCAGGCTGCTCCCGCAACGACAGCGCCAAGACGGCAGCGCCGCCGCAACCGAAAGACGTCGGCGTCGTCACGCTGAAGCCGGAGCGCATCGCCTTCAACACCGAACTGTCGGGCCGTACCGTGGCGCCGGTCATCGCCGAAATCCGGCCGCAGGTGGGCGGCATCATTCAAAAGCGGCTTTTCAGCGAAGGCTCCCAGGTCAGGGCCGGGCAGCCGCTCTATCAGCTGGACCCGGCGCCGTTCCAGGCCGCGTATGCGAGCGCGCAGGCCAATGTGCGCAAGGCCGAATCGACGCTGGCGACCGCGCGCACCGTCGCAAAGCGAAATTCGGAGCTGGTCAAGATCGACGCGATCAGCCAGCAGGTCAACGAGTCGACCCTTGCCGCAGCGCAGCAAGCCGAGGCAGACGTTGCCGTAGCGCGCGCCTCCGAGCAGACGGCGCGCATCAACCTGGGCTACACCCGCATCAATTCGCCGATCACCGGCTGGGTCGAACTCTCGACCGTCACGCCTGGCGCGCTGGTCACGGCCAACCAGGCGACTGCGCTCACCACGGTGCAGCAGCTCGACCCGGTACATGTCCACGTCACGCAGTCCAGTGCCGAGCTGTTGCGCCTGAAGCGCGACCTGGCCGAAGGCCGGCTGCAGCGCGGCAATGCCAACGAGGCGCCGATCAAGCTGTTGCTCGAAGACGGCAGCGCGTACCCGTACGACGGCAAACTTACCTTTGCCGGCGTCACGGTCGACGCCGGCACCGGCAGCGTCACGCTGCGGGCCGTGGTGCCGAACCCCGACCGTCTGCTGATGCCGGGCATGTATGTGCGCGCCGTGCTTCGCGAAGGCGTGAACGAGGCTGCGCTGCTGATTCCGCAGCAGGCGGTGACGCGGGCGCCGGACGGCAGCGCGTCGACGCTGGTGGTCGGCCCGGACGACAAGATCGTGAAGCGACCGATCGTCGTCGGCCGCGCGGTGACCAATCGCTGGCAGGTTCTGGAGGGTCTGGCTGCCGGCGAGCGCGTGCTGGTCGAGGGTTCTCAGCGGGCGAAGGTCGGCGAAACGGTGCGCGCGTCCGAGATTTCCGCACCGGACGGCAAGGCGGCCGGCTCGGTCGCCAGCGCCAGTCAGGCGCCGCCCGCGAACCCCGCCGCCGCAGCGACGGCCGTGCGCTGAGGGCCGGCAAATGGCCCAGTTCTTCATCGACCGCCCCATCTTCGCGTGGGTGCTTTCCATCATCGTGATGCTTGCGGGCGTGATGTCGATCCGCACGCTGCCGCTCGAGCAGTATCCGGACATCGCCCCGCCGCGCGTCTCCATCGTCTCGACCTACACCGGCGCATCGGCCAAGACCGTCGAAGACTCGGTCACGCAGGTGATCGAACAGCAGATGACCGGCCTGGACAACCTGCTCTACCTCCAGGGCACGAGCAATTCGTCGGGCATTTCGCGGATCCAGCTCACGTTCAATCCCGGCACCGACACTGACGTGGCGCAGATGCAGGTGCAAAACAAGCTGCAGCAGGCGATGTCGCGGCTGCCGCAGGCGGTGCAGAGCCGCGGCGTGACGGTGACCAAGGGCGGCAACGACTTCCTGATGATCGTGTCGATGTACTCGGCCGACGGCAGCGCGGACGCGGTGGACGTCGGCGACTACATCACCAGCAACCTGGTCGACGTGGTCAGCCGCATCGACGGCGTCGGCGAAGTGCAGACGCT